>CAMSEJ010000232.1 GCA_947057405.1 uncultured Roseburia sp. | reverse complement strand
AGAACGGGAAAGGACAAAAAAGAACGTGGATAGAGAAGATTTTTTACTAAGCCAGATTGATGAATTCAGGGAAAAAGCAAGGCAGCTGCAGGGGCTGCTGGCAACGAAAGCGAGCCGCGTGCAGGAGCTGTCGGATATCGTTGCGGAGCGGGAGGACAAGGCAAAAGAGCTGTCGGATATTGTGGAGGAACGGCAGGAGGCAGCGGATCGTGTCGCAGAAAACGTGACGGCCCAGATCGAAGGCATGGTTGAGAAAGTAGACGCCAAATTAAACGAATTAAATAAAACCTTTGCAGAGCGTTTGGCGGAAAATGCCGTCAACTGCACGGAGCAGAACGAAGAAGTCCGTGCCATGATTTTGGAACAGAACGAAAAACTAAACGAAACCGTCAACAGTTTAAACGGACAGTTCGATCACATCAAGAATGAAATCTGCGAGAAAGTACATAATGAAAACGTAAAATGCTACCGCAATATGCAGGCTCTGATCGAAGAATCCGACAGGAAACTGGACGCGCTGAAGGAAGAACTGTCACAGGTGGAATCCGTAAAAAATACAGCAAAGGCCATCTGCGCGTTTGCCGTTTTGAATCTGATCGGAGTGGCTGTCTTAATTGCCGTTGCAATGGGTTTCGTATAAAAAGGAACATTTTTTTGCGGCGGTGAATATATTGGATTTGGGGGCTGCCCCCTGTTTGCCGCTGACAGATAAGAGGATTGGGTGAGGTTTTACATGAGTTTAAACCAGGAAAAAAAAGTGTGGATTATCGGGCACAAGAATCCGGATACGGATTCCATTTGTGCCGCAATTGCATATGCGGATTTGAAAAATAAAATAAGCAATATCTGTCACGAACCGAAACGCGCGGGGAATATTAACGAAGAGACGCGGTATGTGCTGAATCATTTCCGGCTGGATGAGCCGGAGCTGGTAACCGATGTGGGTGCGCAGATTAAAGATATTTCCTTTCGGCGCACGGCAGGCGTCAACGAGCATATTTCCATGAAGCGCGCATGGGAACTGATGAACATGCAAAATGTCGTAACGCTGGCGGTTACGAATTCCGGCAACCAGCTGCGCGGCCTGATTGTGACAAGGGATATTGCGACATCCTATATGGATGTATATGATACGCAGATTTTGGCGACGGCGAAGACGCCGTATAAGAACATCGCGGAAACGCTCGGCGGCACCATTTTAGCCGGCAACCCGCATGCGCATTTTGTAAAAGGGAAAGTAGTCGTGGCATCATTTGGCTACGAATGGTCCGGAGACTGGATGGAACAGGATGATCTGGTCATTTTGGGCGACCATTTTGATTCGCAGAAGAAGGCCATTGAGAATAATGCAAGCTGTATGGTTGTCTGTTCCGGATTTACCGTCAGCGAAGAGATTGTCCGGGCAGCGGACAAACGGGACTGCGTTGTAATCGGGACGCCGTATGATATTTTTACCGCGGCAAGGCTGATTAACCAGAGTATCCCAATCAAACATTTTATGACAAAAGAAAAGCTGATCCAGTTTCATATAGAAGATTATGTCGAGGACGTAAAGGATATTATGTCCAAGGTACGCCACCGGGATTTCCCGGTAGTGGATCAGGAGAACCATTATGTAGGTATGATTTCCAGAAGGTATCTTTTGAATACACAGAAGAAGAAAATCATTCTGGTTGATCATAATGAAAAGACCCAGGCGGTAGACGGCTTTGACGGGGCGGATATTCTGGAGATTATCGATCATCACAGATTGGGCAGCTTAGAGACGATTTCACCCGTGTTTTTCCGCAACCAGCCGCTTGGCTGCACATCAACCATTATTTACCAGATGTACCAGGAAAAGGGAGTGGAAATTCCGGAACAGATTGCGGGGATTTTATGCGCCGCAATTATATCCGACACGCTGATGTTCCGTTCGCCGACCTGCACGCCCATAGACCGGGCGGCTGCGGAAGAGCTGGCGATTATTGCCGGAATTGAAATTGAGGTACTTGCAAAGAATATGTTTCAGGCCGGCAGCGATTTTAACCGCAAGACACCGGAAGAGATTTTCAGTCATGACTTTAAGAAGTTTACCATTGGGAAATATGAGTTTGGTGTGGCTCAGCTGAGCGCAATGAGCAAGGAAGAGCTTGATACCGTGCGCAGGAAGTTAAAGGATTATATTTTAACGGTCCTAAAAGAGCATAAGCTGGATATGGTATTTGTGATGCTGACAGATATCCTGGAGGAATCCACGCTGCTCCTTGGGGCAGGCGAGGAGGCAGACGCGATTATGAAACAGGCGTTTTCTGCCAACAAAGAAGATGACGGCTATTTGCTGAAAGGCGTGGTATCAAGAAAGAAACAGCTGATACCGGCGTTAATGGCAGCCTTGCAGGAATAGCTTATCGGGGAAAATAGTGAGGATGTGATACATGATGAAGTTTGAGAAAATGGAAAATGGTTCGCTGCGCTGTTTTTTAACGCAGGATGATTTGGAGCAAAATGGCATTGAATTGGATGACTTTTTTGCCAATACGCCAAATGCCAGAGAGTTTTTGGAAAAGCTGATCCGGATTGCGGAAGATGAGGTGGGGTATAAGGCAACCGGCAACATGATGTCCATCCAGGCGGCAATTATGTCAGAGGATGAAATTGTACTGACTTTTTCGGAGAGCCACGTCAGCAGCGCAGAGATACTCGAACATATCCGGAATATGTTCGGCGCTTCCGGGGCGCGTGAGCAGGCGGCGGAGCTTGTGGACGTGAAGGAAGAGGTGTTAAGAGAAGCCGGCGGGCAGAAGGCTTCGGAAGAGGAACACGAGGCAGCGGGGTACACGTATCTGCTTACCTTTGTTTCGTTTTCCAATGTACGCAAATTCTGCCGGGTTCTGCCTCTTAGCAAGGCGGCAAAGAGCAGGCTTTATTATCTGGATCAGAAGAAGCAGTATTTTCTGCGGGCGGATCTGAAAAGAAGTTCAAAAAAATACGTATATGAGTTTGTGACGGCTTCGATGGAATATGCAAAGTCGATCGAAAAGGACAGTATGCGCAGTGACTTTCTGGAAGAGCATGCGCAGATAATCGTAAAGAACAAGGCACTGGAAACACTGGCAAAATTATAAAAAAGGGAAACGGACCATTGCTGGTTGGGGGCGGGTTCGTTTTTTTATGGCCTGCAGGAAATGCAGGAATTACCAAAACCATTGACTTTCTAAAAGGTACTGTATTATACTATGACCGAAGCGGGAACCATCCAAATATCAGAACAAAACAGGAGGACAACATGGGAAATATAGAATTAAAACCGGTAAAAGAAGGAAAAGTACGGGAGGTATACGACGCCGGCGACTGTATGGTTATTACGGCGACAGACAGGATATCCGCCTTTGATCATATTTTAAAGAACGAAATTACCGGAAAAGGCAGGATTTTGACGCAGATGTCTAAATTTTGGTTCGACTACACAAAAGATATCGTGCCAAACCATATGCTATCCGTGGAGCCGGTGGATATGCCGGAATTTTTCCGCCAGGCGCGTTTTGACGGCAACAGCATGAAATGTAAAAAGCTTGCCATGCTCCCGATCGAATGTATCGTGCGCGGTTATATTACGGGAAGCGGCTGGGAAAGCTATCAGAAAGACGGTACGGTATGCGGCATCCGCCTGCCCGAAGGCTTAAAGGAATCGGACAAGCTGCCGGAGCCGATTTATACGCCGACGACAAAAGCGGAGCTTGGTTTGCACGACGAGCATATCACATATGAAGACAGCGTGGAAATTCTTGAAAAGATATATCCGGGCAAAGGCGCCGAATATGCGGCCAAAATCAAAGACTGTACGCTTGCCCTGTACGAAAAATGCGCTCAGTACGCGCGATCAAGGGGGATTATTATTGCGGATACCAAGTTTGAGTTTGGTTTGGACGAAGCGGGGCGCGTCGTACTGGGCGACGAAATGCTTACGCCGGACAGTTCGCGGTTCTGGCCGCTTGCAGGGTACGAAGCCGGGAAGCCGCAGCCTTCGTTTGACAAGCAGTTTGTCCGCGACTGGTTAAAGGCAAACCCGGACAGCGATTATCTGCTGCCGGCAGAAATAATAGAGAAAACCGTTCAAAAATACGAAGAGGCGTTTGCTTTGCTGACAGGCGAAGCATCCGGGCAGTAAGCAGGCGGCGCTCGTTTTAACACAGGCAGAAAGGAAAACATATGAGTACAGATCGATATACAAGCCCGCTGTCAGAGCGGTATGCGAGTAAGGAGATGCAGTATATTTTTTCGCCGGAAATGAAATTTAAGACCTGGCGGCAGCTTTGGATTGCCCTTGCAAAAACGGAGCGCGAGCTGGGGCTGGATATTACGGAGGAGCAGATTGCGGAGCTGGAAGCCTTTCAGGACGACATTAATTTTGAAACGGCAAAGGAACGGGAAAAGCTGGT
>CAMSEJ010000231.1 GCA_947057405.1 uncultured Roseburia sp. | reverse complement strand
CAGCGAACGCCGCATCCCCTGTCCTCTGGCTGACGGAACTTTGCCAACATTATTCTCTGCAGTGTTAGAGCGTGTTTGAAAAATACGCATAAATTTTTTCACTTGTGTGTTTTTCTACATTATATCTATTCAACCCCAAAAAATCAAGCGAGTCAAATCGAACAATTTCAAACTTTATACTTGTGTACTTTATTACATAAAATCAGACCTGCTTGTCCAAAGTAAAACAAACAGGTCTGGCACAATTTAACCTGTTACATCAAATCTCCTTGAATCAATACCATATAGTTATAAACCTTTCCGTATTTCTAACCTTGATAAAATAAGGCTTCCCGACATTCCCCGCATCCTCATTTTCATCATACTTCTTTATCCTCTCAAATGTCGAAAAGCTATGTATCGGGAATCCCACCGTTTCATGCCCGTCCGAAAATACAATAAGTGGAACATTACCGCTGCTTCTCTGGGTACCGAAGAAATGGCACACTTTGAAATGGTAGCCACCATCGTACACCAGCTCACGCGCAACCTGACCCCGGAAGAAATCAAAGAATCCGGTTTCGGCGACTACTATATCGACCACACCTTAGGCGTATGGCCCCAGGCAGCCGGAGGCATTCCACAGAACGCATGCGAATTTCAGGTGAAGGCCGATCCCATTACGGATATTGTGGAAGATATGGCGGCAGAACAAAAAGCCCGAAGCACCTACGACAACATCCTGCGTGTTGTAAAAGATCCGGACGTTATCGATCCGATCCGCTTCTTACGCGCCAGAGAAGTCGTTCATTTCCAGCGGTTCGGTGAAGCGCTCCGCTTAATCCAGGAACGCTTAGACTCCAAAAACTTCTACGCCTGCAATCCGGTTATTGACAAAAACTGTGGCTGCAAATAAACCCTCTGCGGCACATGGCACAAAACGCTTTGCCATGTGCCGTTTTCGGATCTGCTCCAAATCACAGCCCCCGTCCGGCATCTTCCAAATCAAAAATCCAACCATTTTTCAAATACGCTCCGGGGTTGAATCCTGCCTGTATTCCTGATATACTATCTGAAAACAATATGCATCACCATTTAGGAGGAATACTATGGAATTAAAATGGAAAAGCTGCCTGAAAATAGGCGTCACAGCCGTCGTCCTTTTTCTTGTGATACATTACTGGCCTGCGTTTACCAATCTGGCGCACGTCGCTTTTGGGGCGGCGCTTCCCTTATTCTTAGGCTGCGCCATAGCCTACGTTGTCAACATCCTGATGTCCTTTTTTGAACGGCGCCTGGCTGGCATTTCCCGTACCGGCGCCATGCAGAAGATGCACCGCCCGCTTTGTATGCTCCTTGCTTTTATCAGCATCCTCTGTATTGCCGTCCTGATTGTATGGATGATTGTTCCCGAGCTAATCCGGTGCCTGCAGATCCTGCTGGAGGAATTGCCGGCGGCTCTGAACACATCCTATCAATGGATGGAAGAAAACCTGCCGGTCGGCTCCCTGCTCCAAAGTAAAGACACGCTTTTGTTTGGCAGCGAACTCGACTGGCAGAAAAACCTTGCCAGAATCATGGACATCCTGTTAAACGGCCTCGGAGGCGCAATGGGCGTGGCGGCAAACGTAGTATCCTCTCTGCTCTCCACGCTTGTCACCGGACTTGTAGCGTTTATTTTTTCTATTTACCTGTTAGCCGGAAAAGAAAAAATCGCACGCCAGCTAAAGCTGCTGTTTCAGCGTTACCTGCCCCAAAAGCTGACCGACAAAATTTACTATGTCGCAAAAACCTTAGATGCATCCTTCCACAGCTTCATCGTCGGCCAATGTACGGAAGCAGTCGTTTTAGGGCTGCTCTGTATGCTTGGGATGCTCCTGCTTCGGCTGCCGTATGCCGCCATGATCGGCTGCCTGATTGGGTTTACCGCGCTGATTCCCGTTGCAGGCGCTTATATCGGAGCGGTTGTCGGGGCCTTTATGATTTTTACCGTGTCCCCGGTGCAGGCGCTCATTTTCCTGATTTACCTGTCCGTACTGCAGCAGCTGGAAGGAAACCTGATCTATCCGCGCATTGTAGGCTCTTCCATCGGTCTGCCGGGCATTTGGGTGCTTGCGGCAGTCACTGTCGGAGGCGGCGTTTTAGGCATTGCCGGCATGTTCCTCGGCGTACCGCTGGCCGCGGCTGTCTACCAGCTTGTCAAACAGGATGTATGCAAATAATAAAAGCTTCCCGGATGCAGGCGCTGCTGCACCGGGAAGCTCTTTTTTATATCATTGCCGCATCCGGACAAAATGCAGCCGCGGGCCGGCAGGATCCCTTGCCGCTACTGCCCGCCGTAAGACGCATCTAACGCCTGCTGCATCTCCTGTGTATATTTCTGGCTGTAAATATTTCCAATCAATGCACATCCCTGCAGATACAGATCGTCTTTTTTCGCCTGGTAATCCCCTGCGCCCCGATCGAGCGCGTTCATCTGATCGATTACCGACTGGATTTGTTTGCCGACTGTCCTGTCCTTTCGGTAATCCTCCACCGTATACCCTTCCGAAAGCACCTCGTCATTCGCACGCCCCGGCAAAAACTCCTCGTCTGCATATGCTCCCGGATCACTTCCTGTGCCTTCTGCTTTTTCAAATGTCCCCGTTTCATATCCATATGCATCCAGCAGATATAACATGGCCTCCTTCCAGATCGATGCCGGATAAGAGCCACCATACAAGCTGCTTAACGTCTTTGGCGTATCAAATCCCACCCATACCGCTACGGTAAAATACGGCGTTATACCGCAGAACCAGCCGTCCTTGCTGTCATTTGTCGTACCGGTTTTGCCTGCTGCTTCGACTTTGGAAGAAGCAGACCATTTCATGGAAGACGCCGTCCCCCGGCTTATAACGCCTTTTAAAATATCCACCATCTTATCTGCAGCTTCCGGTGTGTAAACCTCTTTCTCCAACGGCTCTAAGTACAATTCCTTTCCGTCCAGATCCCGGATGGAAGTAATGCAGCCGGATTCCCGATATGCACCGTGGTTTTCTATGGCTGCATACGCCCCTGCCATCTGCTCCGTGGTCACGCCATACGTCAGACCGCCAAGCGATGCCGATAAGGTTTCGTCCCCCGGCACAATTTTATCAAAGTCCATGGATTTGATAAACGACAGGCCATACCCGACCCCGATATCATTCATAAGCTGGTACGCACATCCGTTTTTACTCTGCTCTACCGCGCTCCGAAGCGAATACTTGCTCCCGGTCATCGTCGACACTGCCTTACTTTTCTTCGCGGCGGAAACGTCTATATTATTCAGGGACGAATTTTCCGTATACCCCTGCATAAGTGCCGGTGTGTAAACAATCAGCGGCTTAATGGAGCTGCCCGGCTGCCTGTGGCTTTGGTAAGCCCGGTTCAGAGTATACATATTTAAAAATCCTTCCTGCGAACGCCCGCCTACGATTGCTATAACCTTTCCCGTCTGATTGTCTATCGCCGTCAGCGCTCCCTGAAAATCATACATGCCGGACGATCCGATGGAGACATCCATATTTAACCCGTTGTCAATGATCGACTGCAGGGAATTCTGCGCGTCGCTGTCGAGTGAAGTATAAATTTTATACCCTCCCGTATAGATCCGATCGCGCACATCCGAATACCAGGTATCGTACTCTTCCTGATAACTCTGATACGCTTCATCCGAATCAAAATCGTACCGGAACTCAAAGCCTTCTTCCCGCATCAAATATTCCGCCGCGCAGTGCAGCGCATACGTTGTCTGGTAACCGTTCACACGATCAGAGCTGTTTTTCTTCTGCCCCGTCACCTTAATTTCTTCTGCCAGCGCTTCCGTCAGCTCCGCTTCCGTAATATAGCCGCACTCATGCATATCCTGCAAAATTTTATCCCTCCGGTCTATCGCCCGTTCGGGATCGGTAAATGGATTATAATAGGTAGGACGATTGGGAATCGCACACAAATACGCTGTCTGAGAAAGCGACAGCTCCCTGGCGGGAATATTAAAATAGGCGTTCGCCGCCGCTTCAATTCCGTAAATATTATTGGCAAAACAACAGTTATTGACATAAAATTCCATAATCTTCTTTTTGCTATATTTTTTGGTCAGCTCGGTTGCAATCATAATCTCTTTTATTTTTCTCGCAATCGAAACCTCGTTTGTCAGATATACCTTCCTCGCTAACTGCTGCGTTACCGTACTCGCTCCGTGAATAATCTTCCCTCCGCTTGTCACGTATGAAACCGCAACACGGAATATCCCTTTCATATCATATCCGCGGTTCGTCCAGAAATTGCGATCCTCGACGGCAATAAAGGCGTTGACCGCATCCTGCGGAATATCCTCGTATTTCAGATAAATATTCTTTTCCGAAACCGACAGCTCCGCAATTTTATTCCCGTCTTTATCATAGATATATGAGATATTTGAAGGACGAAAGTCACTGCGGCTGCTTTCTTCCACTTTCTGCTTTGC
>CAMSEJ010000230.1 GCA_947057405.1 uncultured Roseburia sp. | reverse complement strand
GACGTGTGCTCTTCCGATCTCAGTTCTTTTCGCCAACTTTTGTTCCCTCCATCATTTTGATAAACCGATCAAACAGATAGCCGCTGTCCTGCGGCCCGGGCGCGCTTTCCGGATGATACTGCACGCCGAACACCCTGTCCTGCTCACAGGCTGCGCCTTCTACCGTCCGATCAAGCAGATTTCGGTGCGTTATTTTCAGGCGGGTATCTGCCAGGCTTTCTTCGTCTACTGCATAAGAATGGTTCTGGGAAGTCATTTCTATTTTTCCGGTCAGCAGGTTTTTTACCGGATGATTTCCTCCGTGATGGCCAAATTTTAATGGATACGTTTTTGCTCCATATGCAAGAGAAATGATCTGATGGCCAAGGCAGATGCCAAAGATCGGAACTTTCCCCCTCCACTTTCTGACCAGCTCCACAACCGACGGCACGTCTACCGGATTGCCCGGCCCATTGGAAATCAGGATTCCGTCCGGATTCCATTTTTCTATTTCGTTTGCGGAAGTATCCCATGGAAAGACGGTCACACTGCATCCTTTTTGGTTCAGGCGCCTTACAATATTCTGCTTCATTCCGCAGTCAACGGCGGCTACATGAAATTTTTCATCCGGCACAGAATACCGCCCAATCCGGGTCCGGCTTACCTGTGATACGGTATGTTTCGGCATATGATACAAATGCAGTTTACAAAGCCCGTCCTGTAAAGAAGTATCCATATCCGTAAGCAGCGCTTTTTGGCTTCCAAGGTTACGTATGGAACGCACCAGCTTTCTTGTATCAATTCCATAAATGCCCGGGATCTGATATTCCTCCATAATTTCTGCCAGCGTGCACTGACTGCGGAAGTTAGACGGCTTTCCGTTATAATCCCGTACTGCCAGCCCGCCTATGGTCGGGCGCTCCGTCTCAAAATCCTCTTCTGCTATCCCGTAATTGCCAATCAGCGGATATGCCATTACAACGGTCTGTCCGGTATAGGATGGATCGGAAAGGATTTCCTGGTATCCCGTCAAAGAGGTATTAAATACGATTTCTGTAACGGTTTCCTGTTTTGCTCCAAATCCATATCCAAAGTATTCGCTTCCATCGGACAAAATCAGTTTTCTATCAAATTTTTTCATAACTATGCACCTCTTTATCCTGAAATCCGTTCCGAATGTTTCCGTTCAAACCGGTCTTTCCGGAGATCGGCCGGAATCCTGGTCGGATATTCCCCGTGAAAGCAGGCGGCGCAGTAATCCTTGCTGCCTGTCAGTTCGTTCAGCTTTTCCACCGGTAAATATCCCAAAGAATCCGCCTCCATGATCCGCGCTATCCCGTCCATGCTATGACGGCATGCAATCAGGTTTTCTTCGGAATCAATGTCCGTACCGTAATAACAGGGATATCGAAACGGAGGGGCAGAAATTCTCATATGTATCTCTTTTGCCCCTGCCTCACGCAAAAGCTTTACAATCTGCCTGCCGGTCGTTCCTCTGACTATGGAATCATCAATCAAAATAATACGTTTTCCGTCTATAGCCTTTTTAACCGGGCTCAGCTTAATCCTGACTTTATCCAGGCGTTCATTTTGTTCCGGGGAAATGAATGTCCTTCCGATATATTTGTTTTTTATCAGCCCAATCCCGTAAGGAATCCCGGATTTTTTCGCATACCCAAGCGCTGCGTCCAGTCCGCTGTCAGGGACGCCGATTACCAGATCCGCACAGGCCGGACAGCAGCCCGCCAGTAATTCCCCGGCTCTCATACGGCATTCATGTACGGATATGCCGTCTATCACAGAATCCGGTCTTGCAAAATAAATATATTCAAAGACACAGGTTTTTCGCTTCTGCTTTTCACAGTGTTCCCTCCTGGATTCCACACCATTTTCCGTAAACACCAGAATTTCTCCCGGCAGCACATCGCGCACAAATTCCGCGCCTGCCGCCGTCAGGGCGCAGCTTTCCGAAGCCGCCACATACGCCCCGTCCGCCGTCCGCCCATAGCAAAGCGGCCGGAATCCATACGGATCTCTTACCGCTATCATTTTAGTGGATGAAAGCAATACCAGGGAATAAGCGCCTTCCAGTAAATTCATGGCGCTGCTTACCGCTTCTTCTATACTTGGCGCAGCGAGCCGTTCTCTTGTAATAACGTAAGCGATCGTTTCCGTATCGCTGGTTGTATGGAAAATGGCTCCCGATAATTCCAGCCTGTCGCGAAGCTCCAATGCATTACTCAGATTTCCGTTGTGCGCCAGCGCCATTTTACCCTTCAGATGATTGACTTCAATGGGCTGGCAGTTCTTCCTCGTGTTCCCTCCCGTTGTTCCGTATCTTACATGGCCTACGGCCATAGTTCCCAGAGGAAAACGGTCTGCCGTTTCTTTGGAAAACACTTCGCTGACAAGCCCCAGATCTTTACAGGAAGAAAATACGCCGTCATCGTTTACGACAATCCCGCAGCTTTCCTGCCCTCTGTGCTGTAAGGCATATAAACCGTAGCAGACAATACCTGCCACATTTTCTTTTTTGGGGCATATAATTCCGAATACGCCGCATTCTTCATGAACAGACATCCTATCATTCCTCCCTCCTGCTGCGCTTAAAGCTTTATATTCCGCTGTCGCCGTAGTTGGACAGTACCCTTGCAGAAGGATCCTTCACATCGCATCCTTCCCACTCCCTGTTCGGCATCCAGTAGCCAGAGATCATTTCTGCCTGTCCCGGATAATATTTTTCAAATATCTCCCGGTACAGCAAGGATTCCTTTGTAAACGGCCGGGAACATGCCCGGATATCGCTTTCTGCGGCATAAGCGGCGCAACCCGTCCCCAACGGGTAAGCTATCCTTTCACACTTGCTTTCGTATTCTTCATCCGTATAAAAACGCTCTGCATATTCTTTTAAATAATCTACCATAGAGTGTCCGACCGCATCCGAAAATGCCGCCTTCTCTCTCCACAAAATCTCCTGCGGTAAATAGTCTCCCTTTTCAAATGCATGACGCAGCAAATATTTTCCTTTTCCATATGTATTAATTTTTAATTTTGGATCTACAGACAGCACGTACTTTACAAAATCCAAATCACCGAACGGAACTCTTGCTTCCAGAGCGTTGACAGAAATACAACGGTCGGCACGCAGAACGTCATACATATGAAGTTCACGGATCCGTTTTTGTGATTCCTTCTGAAATGCCGCTGCATCCGGCGCAAAATCCGTATATTTGTACCCAAACAGCTCGTCGGATATTTCTCCGGTCAACAAAACGCGGATGTCCGTCTCTTCGTGGATTGCTTTACAAACCAGATACATCCCTATAGATGCGCGGATCGTCGTAATATCATACGTTCCCAATAACTGAATAACGGTTTCCAGGGAAGAAAGCACTTCATCCGGCGTCATAAAAACCTCCGTATGCTCGCTTCCGATATAATCTGCCGCCTGTTTTGCATATTTTAAGTCAATGGCATCTTCACTCATGCCAATTGCAAAAGTGCGGATTGGTTCCCTGCTTTTCTTCGCCGCAATAGCGCATACCAGGGAAGAATCCAGTCCGCCGGAAAGCAAAAACCCCACCTTAGCATCCGCTATCAGGCGTTTTTCCACCCCGGCTGTCAGTTTAGCACGAATATTCCGGCATACCGTTTCCAGGTCATCGCTGCAGACCGCGCCGACCTGCGCAATGTCACAGTAACAGATAAACCGGCCGCCTTTATAATAGTGCCCCGGCGGAAACGGCATAATTTTATCCGAAAGCCCCACCAGATTCTTTGCTTCGCTGGCAAACATCACAACGCCCTTTTTGTCATATCCATAATACAACGGACGGATACCAATCGGATCTCTTGCCGCAACAAATTCTTTTGCATCCCCATCATAAATAATACAGGCAAACTCCGCATCCAGCATAGCAAACAGATCCGTTCCATATTCCTGATACAGCGGCAAAAGAACTTCACAATCCGATTCACTCTCAAATGTATACTTCCCCGAAAGTTCTTCCCTCCACTTCTCAAATCCATAAATTTCCCCATTACACACCGCATAGCTATCCCCCATCTGAAACGGCTGCATTCCAGACGGTTCCGGCCCCATAATAGATAATCTGTGAAATCCCAGCAATCCGCCTTTCGTTCTGACAACCCGGCTGTCATCCGGACCTCTTGACACCGTCCTTTGAAATCCTTCCATAAAAACATCATACACAGCGCTTTGGCTGCAATAACCCATAATAGAACACATACAAACGCACCTCCATACCCAAAATAATCCGCCATTCTGCTTCTAGTGTGCTGACTCGCTGGCATTTATGGTAAGCATGCTGGATATTTTGTCACTCTGCAAGGCGGATTTTCGACGACGTAGTGGTGGCTACGGATAGAAAATCCAACGAAGCAGATGGCAAAATAGGCAGTACGATTGCCATTAATACCAACGAGCCAGTACACTAGCTTGGCTATTTAAGCAAATTCTTTATTTTG
>CAMSEJ010000229.1 GCA_947057405.1 uncultured Roseburia sp. | reverse complement strand
CCTTAGCCCCTGAACACAGCCCCAGCCGCACACCCTTCCCTCTGACTGACGGCCCTTTTGCCATCCACTCCCTATCGTTTGCTGTAGTATTAAGAATAAAAGGAAAAATGACATGGAATTTATTGTTTATGAAGACAGCGCGCTTATGATTGTCCACAAACCGGCAGGAATGGCTGCGCAGACAAGCCGGATTGGACAGCAGGACGTAGTCAGTATTTTAAAGAATTATCGGGCGGGAAGGCGCGAACCGCCTTATGCTGCCTTGATTAACCGGTTGGATCAGCCGGTGGAGGGCTTGCTTTTAGTCGCTAAAACAAAGCGGGCCGCGGCGTCGTTGAGCAGCCTTTTGAATGCGGGCGGGATTGAGAAATGTTACCGTGCGGCGGTATATAACTGCGGAGATACGCCTCTTTTGCCGGGCGATCGGGGGACGCTTTTTGATTATCTGTTAAAGGACGGGCGTGCAAACTGTTCTAAAGTGGTGTCAAAGGGGACGGCGGGGGCAAAGGAGGCTGTGCTTTCGTATGAGGTTTTGAGGACAAAAGAACATTTCGCAGAATTGTTTGTCCGGCTGCAGACGGGAAGGCATCATCAGATCCGGGTGCAGCTGGCGCATGCTTTTTGGCCGATTTTGGGCGATCTGAAATACGGTGACGGGCAAAATCCGGGGTGTTCGGTTTCTCAGCTTGCGCTTTGTTCTGTAAAAATTTCTTTTATTCATCCGGACAGCCGGAAAAAAATGGAGTTTGAGACGGAGCCGAAGAATCCGGCTTTCCAATTATTGTGCGGCGGTTTGACCGCATAGGATACCAGAAACCGACGCATAATGCTCCCATGAAAACGAAAATGACATGGGAAACGGGAAATAAAATTGTAAAATTACTGGTTGTAACGGCGGCAGTTTATTTCGGAATGAAATTTTTATTTCCAATCGTTCTGCCGTTTTTGATTGCGTTTGTGATTGCGCGCGTATTATTTCCGCTGGCAAAGCGCTTGGAGCAGAAGACTTTTTTGAACCGGGCGGGGGCGAGGGCGGCTGCATATGTTCTGTTTTTGGCGGGAGTGGGGCTTGCGGCGGTCGGGATTATTTACCTTTGTTATCGGATGGGAAGCAGCTGCCTGGTGCATGTCGACGGATTTATGGAGCAGGCGGATCGCATGTATGACGCCTGCTGCGAAAAGATTCAGGATATTTCCGGATATGGCATGGATGAAATCAAAAGCACCCTGACGCGGGGCAAAGAAGGGCTGACAGACAGCGCGATTGGGTATTCCAAAAATGCAGGCTGGTATATGGCGGGGTTTCTGGCAAAAATTTTTGTGTCGTTTATTGCGGCGTATATTATGTTAAATGATTATGAGGGGCTGATCCGCGGAATTCATAAAACGCAGGCCGGAAAAAGCGTGATGCAGATGCTGCATGATATGAAAATGGCGTCCGGGGCGTACCTTAAGGCGCAGCTTATGATTATGGGAATTGTGACGGCGGTCTGTGTCCTGGGTTTGTTTGTGCTGGGAAATCCGTATGCGCTTTGGGCGGGGATTGGGATTGGAATTTGCGACGCGCTGCCGTTTATCGGTACGGGTACGATATTTGTGCCGTGGGCGTTGATTGAAATCCTTCTGGGAGGTTACCGGAATGCGGCGGGATATCTGGTGATTTATATTCTGTGCAGTTTTATACGGCAGCTTTTAGAACCGAAGCTGGTGGGGCATAAGCTTGGGGTTCCGCCGCTTGCGGTGCTGATGAGTATTTATATCGGGGTACAGGTGTATGGGGGCGCCGGGGTGCTTTTGGGGCCCCTGTCTGCGTTTCTGATTGTGCAGGGGTACCGGGCGGTTGTGTAAATGGTAAATAAAGAAAAACCGGGGCATGTCCGGAAGTTTTGACTGACATGCCCCGGTTTTTTTATTTTGTTTTTTTGCTTACGGAAGCCCATTTCCCATATGCTTTTACCGTTTTGCCGGCTGCGTTTTTATAAGTTTTGTAAGCGCGGATTCTGACAAAGTATTTTTTGCTGCTTTTTAATTTGCGAATTACATAACGCTGTTTTGACTTGCTGATTCCCTTGGTGGAAGCGCCTTTAAAATTTTTCTTGCCGCTTACCTGGATTTGGTATCCGGAAATATTGGAAAGCTTTTTCCAGGTGACGGTGAGCGATTTTTTGCCGCCCTTTGCTTTTAAGGATTTTACTTTTTGTACGGAGGGCGCTTTTTCGGGTTTTGCGGCAGACGAGCCGTCCGTATTCTGGTTCTGGCCCTGATTGCCGGGAGGCGTCGGCGGCGCCTGCTTATCCGGAAGATCGACGGTTATCAGGCAGTCTGCCGTATACCCGCCTTCTTCGGTTTTTGCCGTAATGGTTGCCGTTCCTTTTGATACGGCGCGTACAACGCCGGCCTGATCTACGGTCGCTACGCTCTCATTGCTGCTGGACCAGCTGTAATTCTGGTTGACGGCGTCGTTTGGGAGAACGGAGGCGCTCAGCCGCACGGAAGGGTTGGCTGCCGTTAATGTTACATGATTGGTGTTTAAGGATATCCCTTTGACATATCCCATGCTTTTTAACCGGATAGCCCCGATTCCGTAAAAGATATCATAGGTATTTAACGGGGCGTCGCAGGTCAGGGACAGTACCATCTGATGGACGTTTTCCAAGGGGACGGTGACCGGCGTCGGAAGATCGTCTGCCTGTACGGCGACGGTCTGTTTTAATTCTCCGTCAAGCATAATGTCAAGCGCTGCGCCGGCTCTTCTGGTATTGTCGATATGGCCGAATAAGAAGGTCATGGATTTGTATTCGCCGCCAAAGTTAAAATAAAACTGTGATTTTCCGGCCGGGTTCCACAGATACATCTGCAGGCAGTCGGTAAAGGTGTCGCCGCCCATCAGAATGCTTTGCTTATCTTTTGCGTATATGACCTTTGTTTTTTCGCCGGATACCTGGTAAGGCTCTTTGCTGCCCACCATGTTGGATGCGGGGATTTGATCGCTTATGGTTCCGTTTTTGGTGAATACGCCGTTGTAGACGCCATAGTAGATATCATAGTGGTTTAAGGGTTCGTCGGTTTCCATTTTGATTTTCAGATTTTTGACCTTGTCGACATTGACGGAAACCTGTTTTGCAATGTCGGAAGGGCTCAGGTCAACGGTGTCCGTTAATTCTCCGTCCAGATAAATTTTCAGCTTGGCGGTATACATTGTTTTGTTGTCGATGTGCCCGACTTTGAAGGAAAAATTGCTGTATTCGCCTTTGAGGTTGTACAGTACCTGAGAGGTTCCGGCGCCGTTCCAGAGATAAAATACATATCCTTCGTCGTAATTGGTCCCGCCGATTGTAAAATAGTTCTCCTGTCCGGCAAGGTACTCGGTTGCGTCGGTATACTGATAGGGCTTTTTTTCCTGCATCCAGCCGTCCGCCGCATGGACGCTTTCCCGTCCGGGAAGAAGGAACAGGAAGGCCAGTAAGAATACGATGGCGATCCTGCCTGTGAATCTGTTTTTTGTAGCCATGTTTTTTGTCCCCCTTTTATTTTTGTTAAAAAATCTGTATTTTTATTTTATCTTGACAAAGTATGCATGTCAAGCTGTTTGCGGTATGGAACGCGCCATTTACAAGACTGCCCGGCCATGTTATACTAATTCCCAATGGTGCTCCCAAAAGGAGTGAAAAGGGAATGCGGTGCAAATCCGCAGCAGCCCCTACTACTGTAAGCAGGCATATTTTTATCCCGGCGGATGCCATTGGAGAAATCTGAGAAGGCAGGGATAAAAAGCCCGTAAGCCAGGAGACCTGCCATAATAAAAATTTGCAGCCTGTTGGGGCAGGAATGCAGGAACGGAGTTCTTATGAACAATTTAAAACGGAAGCTGTTGGTAACGCTTCTCACATGTTCCACAGCCTTTACGCTGTTTGGCTGCGGAGACAAAACGGCGGACAGCCAGGGTGCGAACGCCCCGGGAACAAACAGCGAAGCGGCCGGCACAAAACAGGAGAGTACAAAACAGCAGGAAAGCGTACTGCCGCAGGAAGGCACGGAGCGGCAGGAAGGCGCGGCGGTTTCGTATCCGCTTACGGTTACGGATTCAAACGGGGAAACCGTAACGATTCCGGCGGAGCCTCAAAAAATCGTATCGGTTGCTCCCAACCTGACCGAGCTTGTGTATGAACTGGGAGCGGGTGATTTGCTGATTGCCAGAAGCGATTACTGCGATTATCCGTCCGAGGTGTCCGAAGTGGAATCGGTAGGGACGATTTTTGCGCCGGATATGGAAAAAATGGTTTCCTTAGAGCCGGATCTGGTGCTTGCTTCGACGCATTTTGACGGGGAAGCCGCAGCGAAAATACAGGAACTGAGCATTCCGGCGCTGACGCTGTTTGAAGAAAACAGTATGGAGGGCGTTTATACTATGATTGAAACGCTCGGGCAGGTATTAAACCGCAGCGAACAGGCGGCGGACTGTGTGGAAACGAT
>CAMSEJ010000228.1 GCA_947057405.1 uncultured Roseburia sp. | reverse complement strand
CTTACTAAAATATTCACTGTCCATGTAGATTGTGCCTCCACAAGTATCATCAGCTTATTATGAACAATAAACCCCAAATCATTATACAGATTATCAGTCAATACATTTGTAATCGTCACATCTGTAAGAGAATCCTCTGTTGCCGTGGTGTCCTCCGGGTGAAGCGTTTTGTACAACTTTAACAGATAACTCTTATTCTGAAAAAGGTCAAGAAATACACTGTTTTTCGCGGTACGCTTTGCCATAACTTCCTGCACCTGTTTTGTATCGTCCTCCACTTTAACACCTCAATTTCTAAAAACCCATGCTTATAGAACTGCAAACATTCCATAAGATATAGCGCAAGATATAATACATCCTGCTCCTGCCACATTTCAATTATACAAAAAACCGACTGCCTTTACAATAAAATTCACATTAAATCTTCCCTTCCCACGCCATTCCATCATACACCCATTTACAAACACAGTATCCCCTATAGCTGCTTATCAAAATAGATCAACGACGCCAATTCCAATAAATTACACACGCCGATATAAATCAATGCAAAACTCGTTACCCTCTGGAATGTAAATGTAGCCTGACTGTTCATAAATAATGGCAAAACAACAATCAAAACGACCAAAATCCCATTCGCAATATTCACGGCATGATTCGCCTTTAATTGTATAAGCTGCCAGCGTTCATCTCCCTTATACTTTACCTGATTCTTGGCCTTTAAAACATACAGCCAAAGAGTTGCACCAACCGCTGCCACAAGAAACGCCAAAATAATTGTCTGCTCATTCATAATTATTTGTCCCCCTATACTCAAAAACCTTATCAATAGACACACCAAAAGCTTCCGCAATCCTAAACGCCAATTCTAAAGACGGCGAATATTTATATTTTTCAATTGATATAACTGCCTGGCGTGAAATTCCAACCTTATCCGCCAAATCAGCTTGCGTCCAATCCCGTTCAGCCCGCAATACCTTAATCCTATTCCATATCAAAGTCATCTCTCCTTACCAAAACGTAATGCATTAGTTACATCTATAATGTAATACACCCATTACATTTTGTCAAGAACCAAAAACCTCAATCTGAAAGCCTGCCAAAACCGCAGTCAGCCCCCTTTCAAATCTCCTACTCCCGAATCGCCTCCACCAAACTCTCCTTCTTTCGAAACGCCCAAACCACCCGTGGCGCTCCAGCCCCGAACAACAGCAAAACCGGACATGCTATCAACACCGGAAGCAGCGTAAACCGGTATTCCATAAACCAGATCCCTTCCCCAATCATACGAATCGCGCCAACGGAAAACAACGCCGACACCGCAGCCGAAAACACAACCGTAAGAACCGCATAATACATCCCTTCCGCCGAAAGCATCCCCACCATCTGCCGCTTTGTCATCCCAATCGCTTCCATCATCGCAAACTCACGCCTGCGTACCGCAACATTCGTCAGCATCACATTCATAAAATTCAACGCCCCTATCACGCCGATTATCCCCGCAAGACCAATCCCCACAACCGAAATCATCCCAATCATCCCGTCAAACATACTCGCAAACATCTCCCTGGATTCAAACGACATAACAGGCTCCGTTTCAGATGTATACCGCTCCAAAAATGCCTGCATGGCATGTTCCTGCCCCTCCTTGACGTCAAAAAGAAAACTCATCAGAAAAGCATCCGAAAAATGTTCGCAAAACTCGTCTGCCGAAGCGTAAAACGGAAACGTATTGCTTATCCGGTTGGTCAGGCTGAACGTATGCCCTTTTATCACGGAAATAATCCCGTACTCCTTCACCGTCCCGTCCTGATACCGAAGCGTAACCGTATCCCCCGCATGGTATTTTACACATTCCTCTATCACACGGCTGTTGTCGTCCACATCCACACTGTAGATCAAAAACTTCCCGCTGCATAGCTTCTCCCAGATACGCTCCAAATCGGTTTCCCCTTCCACCACCGTCATCTGTTCTAAGACAAACCGCTCAATTCCGTGCATCTCCGTACAATAGCCCCCTTCTTCATCCCGGTTAAACGCAACGAACCCCTGCGGCGTATATTCACCCGGCTCCCCTTTTTCATTCGTTGGAATATAATCCGGGATTTCCCAGGTCTGCGCCGGAATATTCGGCCCGTTCGGCGTCATATAAATCCTGCCTCCGTCCAAAAACCCCTCCTGTTCCTTACATGCCGCAATAAAATCCTCCGAAAGGCTTACTTCCGACGCCGCTTTTTCGTCAAGCGGAAAATAATTATAATTCCAGAGCCCGGCATTGCCGATTATATTCTCACACAATATCATTTTAGAAAGAAAACTCTCCCGGACAATCGATCCCGTTACCGTATAAATACTGTTCATCAGGACAACCGTCAGTGAAAGCGACAGAATCACAATCGCCGTCCTGCCCTTATTCCTGCCCAGATTGGAAAACGCCATTCGGACAGGTTTTCCGCCGTCCGTCGATTTTTTTCTTCTCCTGCCGCCTACATTCTGTTCCGTATAATGCAGCGCTTCCAGCGGCGAAACCTTTGCGGCAATCCTGCCGGGCTTCCACTCCGAAAGCAGCACCGTAATTACGGTAAACAGCGCTGCGCCAATAAAAATCCACGGGTGCGGCGCAACCGGAATATCCTGTTTTCCGCGACGCGACCCTACGGATAAAATCACAGGAAGCAGTACCTTTCCCGCAAAATATCCAAGGATCAGCCCTGCAGGCGTACCGAGCACGCACAAAATCAACGCCTGGCGGCGCAGGATACGTTTCATCTGGCGCGCCGTCGTCCCAATGGTTTTTAACAGGCCATAATAACGGATCTCACGGATTACGGAAATCTGGAAAATATTATAAATAATCAGATATCCGGTCAGCAAAATCAACGCAAGCGCCGCCGCTACTCCCGCAGCCGTCATCGGATCCTGCGTACTTTCAGACAAAAACGCCCAGTTCGCATTGGAATCCACAAAATCGGGATCGGACGGATCCACCGAAAACCCGCTGTCCGTAATCACCCGGTTTAATTGTTCCTGGATATTTCCTGCATCCGCAAACAAAATATCCAGATTCAGTTTTCCCGACACGCTGCCGGTATCGGCTTCCATTCGCGCTATTTCACCGGCATATTGTTCCAGGTACGCAGACGATACAATGGCAAATCCCACATTCATCCCCTCGGAAGCCTCCATCACCCCGCTTACCAAAAAAGTTCTGGAAACAGGCGGATCCCCTGCGCACAATTCCAGCAAAAGCGTAACCTCGCAGCCTGCTTTCGGCTCCAGCCCCAAAAGCTCCATGGTTTTTTTATCCAGCAGAATTTCATCCGCCTCCTGCGGGGCGCTTCCGTCTGTAATATGAAAAAACCAGTGCGGGTATAGATTGGGTTCCACAAAGTGCAGTTCCACATGGCGCTTTAAAAATTCCGGATTGGCAACCCCGTTTGCCGCAAGCAAATCGCGTCCGCACTCTTTGACAGACGGATGCCGTTTTAACCGGTCGGCCTGTTCCTTCGTCACGTCCTTAATCACGCCGTGCAGATCGCTGCCCGCCTGCAGCATAAGCGTTTTTTCCGTATCCTGTACAATCCCGATCCCCACGGTAAGCACCGCCGTAAACAAAACCGCCGTCAGCGCAATAGCAAGCGCCGCCACAAAATTACGCGTCCGGTTTGCGGCAAAGCTTTTCTGCGAAAGCCTCCGGACTGCCTGGTTGTTTCTTACCTTACGCATACAAACCACCGCCCCTGCCTGATTTTGCAATTCTGCCGTCTTCAATCCGCACAATGCGGTCTGCCATCTGCGCAATTTCCTCGTTGTGCGTAATCATAACCATAGTCTGATCAAACCGTTCCCCGGTCACCTTTAACAGCTCCAAAACCTCCTGGCTCGTTACAGAATCCAGGTTGCCGGTCGGTTCGTCCGCCAGCACAATCACAGGCTTTGACGCTAACGCCCTTGCAATGGCAACCCTCTGCTGCTGCCCGCCGGAAAGCTGCGAAGGAAGCGCATACCGTTTGCCGGAAATCCCAAGCGTTTCTATAACGTGGCCGACAAACTGTTTGTCGACTTGATTGCCGTCGAGTTCAATCGGCAGGACAATATTTTCGTATACATTTAAAACCGGAACAAGATTATAGCTTTGAAAGATAAAGCCAATTTTCCTGCGCCGGAAAATCGTAAGGGCTTCGTCTTTTAAAGTAAAAATATCTTTGCCGTCCACGGTTACCGTACCCGATGTCGGACGGTCTAAGCCGCCGAGCATATTTAATAATGTAGATTTTCCGCTGCCGGATGTACCGATAATAGAGACAAACTCGCCCTTTTGCACGCTAAAATCAATCCCGTCCAGCGCCTTGACGCAGGTTTCGCCTTTTCCATAGTATTTTTTTAAATTTTCTGTTTTTAAAATTTCCATAAGATCCTCCTTTCCTGTATAATAACTTCTCGGAATCTTCAGCCCTTATTTCATGGGGCTTTCAGAACCTAT
>CAMSEJ010000227.1 GCA_947057405.1 uncultured Roseburia sp. | reverse complement strand
ATTCAGATATTTTATCTTGTCATTTTTATTGTATTCACTTTCATAATCTATAATAGCAACGGAACCGTCTATGAGTTCAAAAAGGTTATCTAAACGAAGTTCATTTGCTTTTACTGTCGGAATATTTGTCGGAAGCGTCTGCCGTACTTCCGGCAGATCGAGGCCGTATACACGGAATGTTTTTCCTTTAAAATTTTCTGCGAGGAATTTACTTGTAATGTCTTTATTCTGGTATGCAATCTCTGTGCTATCCAATTTGATCCCTCCCTGTATGTTCTGTTTTTATTATTATAGTTGCTTTTGTACAAAAAAGCAATGCTGCAGAACAATCGTTTTTTATCTCTTCGTTACCCATCTATAAAATGAACCCAAAAACTATAAAATGTCTTCTTGTCCTTCCTATAGCACCTGCTAAACTAAAATAGAGTATGTTTATCTGCTGCCCGCAAACCCCGCCGAACCCTGTTTCGGGACAGGCATGCTAAAGCGTGTTTGAAAAATAAGAAGGAGGAAAGAAATGAAAAAAGCAATCAAACGACTTGCACTGGCCGCATTTACCGTGCTGACCGCGCTTGGTATTTCAGGGGCGGATGCATCATTTGTTCATGCCGAACCGGTAACCGGCAATGAATGGACGACGCCGGAAGCGGTCCGTGTCAACCAGACGGACGCCAGAGCCGCCATGATTCCATTTGACGATGTGGAATCCGCAAAACAGAACCCGACCTTACGGTCAGGCAAACAATCTCCGAATTATATTGATTTGGACGGAACATGGAAATTTTACTGGGTATCCAAGCCGGCAGATAAGCCGGACATTACCGGAGTAACCAGTATACCGGAACATTACTTTGACATTACCGTTCCTTCCAGCTGGCAGACGAATATGCAGTATGCCGGATGGAAAGGGGACGAAATCGACTGGCCGATCTACAATAACCAGGATTATCCGTGGGAAGCTTCCGGCAGCGGTGTAAACAAGCAGCCGAAGGGCAACGGTTCGGCCGCGCCTGCCGCATATAACCCGGTGGGTACCTATATGCGGACGGTTACAATTGACGAAAAGGATATCGGCAGCCGTTTTATCATTACCTTTAACGGCGTGGAGGCCGGTTTTTACCTGTATGTCAACGGACAGGCCGTGGGCTACGACGAAGACAGCTTTACGACGGCGGAATTTGATATTACAGACTACCTGCATGCGGGAGAAAACCTGATTGCCGCTCAGGTGTACCATTATACAACGGGCAGCTATATCGAAAACCAGGATATGATTTACTATGCGGGAATTCATCGCGATGTCTATCTCACAAAGCAGCCCAAAGTATCCATTTTCGATTACAATGTAGAAACCAAATTTGACAACCACAATTATAATACGGCTAATCTGGAGCTTACCGTGGATGTTGCGAATATTACGGACGCGGCGGCGGCGCGGAAGGTGCGTGTTACCCTTTATGACGATCAGGGCGCAGCCGTTCCTTCGGTAAACGGGCTGGAGCAGCCGGTGAATCCGGCGGCGGGGAAAGAGGCGTCTGCCGTATTTCAGGCGGCGGTTGCAAATCCGAAGATGTGGTCTGCGGAAATTCCCAACCTGTATACGCTTGTTATGGCGCTGTGCGACAGTGACGGAACTGTGATACAGGCAGTCGGCAAGCGCGTCGGCTTCCGTGAGTTTTATGTGGAAGGCAGCGGCACCAAGTCCGAGATGCGCATCAACGGACAGAACATTGAGTTTTACGGGGTGAACCGGGGCGAAGCAGACCCGGCAGGCGGGCATCACATCCCCTATGAAACCATTGTAAAAGACGTTGTAAATGCCAAGCAGCTGAATATCAATGCAATCCGCACCAGCCATTTTCCGCCGGATCCCAATCTGATTGAGCTGGCGGACGAGTACGGTCTGTATATTATGGACGAGGTCAATGTGGAATCGCACAATGCGCGTACTCTGGGCATTCCTGCCGAAGCACAGTACGAAACCGGTTCCGGGCGTGTGTTCCCCGGCAACGACAGGCGTTATCAGAATGCGATGGTAGACCGTATGACCAGCATGGTTATGCGCGATAAGAACAACGCATCCGTTATCATTTACTCTCTTGGGAATGAAGCGGGCACGGACGTTTCCGACAAGCTGGCGCCGGATCCGCAGGAGGGGAATTTTAACCGTATGATCGACGTGATTAAGGCGCTCGATTCCGAAAAGCTGATCCACTATCAGGGCTGGGTTGGCAACCGCAGGGTGGATATCAACGGGGCGATGTATCCGACCTACAACCCGTCCATTACGGATAAACCGTATATTATGATGGAATACCAGCATTCCATGGGAAATACGGGCGGCGATTTTGAAAAATATACGGACGGCTTTGAAAGCTCGGCGCGGTACCAGGGCGGCTTTATCTGGGATTATGTCGATCAGTCCGCATATACGCCCAAAGACGGCAAGGGCGGTCCGGGGCTGACAAAGGACGATTTGTTCTTCGGGTTTGACCACAGCTGGAAGCAAAACAGCGACGACTACAACTTCTGTGTCAACGGGTTTATTTTCCCGGACCGTACCTGGTCGCCGCAGGCGTATGAAATCAAATACCGCCACCAGGATCTGAAATTTTCGCAGACGAAGGAGCAGGCGGCGGCACATAAGTTTACGTTAAAGAATTTTAACCGTTTTAAAAATGCGAATTACTATGAGCTGAACTGGACCGTATTAGAAGACGGCAAAAAGCTGTTCTCCGGCTCCTTTACCAATGATGCGGCAAGCCTTGCACCGCCGGTCGGCAGCATTGCGGGGGCGTCCGAAAAGGAGCTGACGGTACCGTATCAGATTGAAAACCCGAAGGCAGGGGCGGAATACATCCTTCAGATTGACTATTGCTTAAAAGAGGATCACCTCTATGCCCAAAAAGGGTATGTACAGGGAAGCGAGCAGTTTGCCATTGACGTGGAAGTGGAAGAGAAGGTAGTGGAATTACATACCCTTCGGACACTTACTACAGAAAACGGCGAAACGGAGGTTACCGTTTCCGGTACCACGGCGGATGAAAAACCGTTTACCGTGATATTTAATAAACAAACCGGGCTGATGACGGCTTACCGGGTAGACGGCAGGGATCTGATTTCCAAAGCTCCGGTCGGCTCGTTCTTCCGCGCGGAAACGGATCAGAACGCGGCGATAAACGGGACGAACTGGACGAAAGCAGGGGAAGCGTATGACAACTGGTTTGACCAGGGGGAGAATATGAAAGACGTGTCCGTCCGGGTTACGTCCGTGATTCCGCAGGTGACGCAGTTTTTGGTCAATGCCAAACTGCAGAACGGGAGCGATTTCGCAACGACGTATACCGTTTACGGCAATGCGACGGTAGTCGTAACCGCAAAGCTGACGCCGTCGGATACGGCGCCGTCACAGCTGGGCGAATTCGGTATGTGGATGCAGATTCCGAAGGAATACGAAAATATGTCCTGGTATGGCAGAGGACCAAGCGAAACCTACTGGAACAGGAAGGCCGGAAATATGACAGGCGTCTGGAACGGCACGGTAACGGAGCAGTTTGTGCCGTATTTAAGGAGCCAGGAAAACGGCAACAAGACGGATGTGCGCTGGCTTGCGCTGCGCAATGAGGAAGGGGAGGGCATTTTAGCAGGCATGACGTATGGCGAAGGCTATACGGGCGATATGCTTGAGGCAGTTGCACTCCATTACACGGCGGGTGAAATTTCCACACACCGTTCCGGCAACTGGTATCCGTTCCAGGCAGAAGCGACAGAAGACGTCAACCTGCGCCTGCTTTTGCATCAGAAGGGGGTCGGCAATGTAAACTGGTCGGGTGAGCCGGTATCGGCTGTGATCAATAAGAATCGTTCCGAGCTTCTGGAATATTCCTATACCCTGATGCCGCTGTCGAAGGATGCCGATCCGATGGAGAAATCCAAAGAAATTTTAGGTCAGATGCCGGAAATTCCGACGATTACGTCGATTGGGTTTGACGATAAGGTCATTTCGGGCTTTGATCCGGAAACACTGGAATATACCGTCGAACTGCCGTCCGGTTACGAAGGGATTCCGACCGTATCGGCAAAAGGGCCTTCCATACTGGATATTTCCTGTAAGCAGGCGGAGCAGATCCCGGGGACGGCGGTCGTTACCGTAGTGTATCAGTCTGAGGAAACCGGGCTTTCCTCGCAGGTAGAATACCAGGTGCATTTCGATCCGGGCAGCAGCTCTTTAGAGCGGATGCTAAGCAGCCTTGTGACGATTCCGTCCATGACGGCGGAACATCCGGTTATCCGTCCGGGCGGCAGGCTGTTATACGCATATTCCGGATACGGAAGCATTTTCCAGAATTATTCCAACGGAACGGGCGTATTAACGCTTGGGCCGGGCAACGCGCAGACGACTTACCAGTCCGGTTTTGCGGGGAATACGACACAGATTATAGACATTGATATTTCCGGCTTAAACCCGGTATCTTTCTCCGGGGCGGGCGGGATTAGATCGGAAGAGCGTCGTGTAGGGAAAGAGTGTGGTACCTTGTGTA
>CAMSEJ010000226.1 GCA_947057405.1 uncultured Roseburia sp. | reverse complement strand
CATGCCATGTGACTGGAGTTCAGACGTGTGCTCTTCCGATCTATCTGCCTGCCGCCTACCTGAATCTTCTTTGCAATATCAGCCAGCGTCCTTTCATCATCCTCCGTCGAAAGCTGTGTTCCATTCATTACATAAAGAATCAGGTTGTTGGCAGACTCCCTGATGGCATTGGTCGTGGTATTCTTATGCGCCTGATTCTGGGCATTATTCGGTCCGGGCGTATCTACCAGCATCAAAGCAGTGCTTCTTGCATCCAAAAACGGAATATTTCCGCAGGCAGCTATCTTATGGACATCCGGATTATCATTTAACTTACTCATGATCTCATAGGTCAGTTCCGGAACATCACAAAGGACAGCGTCCTTTTCATCATAAACAACCGCTGCAAACTGATCGGTATCATTATCCAGAATTTCGGTAATGGTCGCCGTACATGCTTCATTTTTGGAAGGCATCATTTTCTTGCCTAACAGCGCGTTAATCAATGTTGACTTTCCGGAGCTCATAGTAGCGATTATATAAATCGGAAATGTCTCATTATTAATTTCAGCAAATGCCTTTTTAAGCCTCGGGTCCTTAAACTCCTTCACCGGCCCCTTCTGCAGATCCGTAAAGATATTCACAATCTTTTCGTTAATCGCCTCATCGGATTTGCCTTCCACAAATTTAAGGTTCAAATTTTTAATCACGCCGTCGTTTTGGGCCCGCATAAATACGTCCTCAAAATCATCCCAATCCAGCGGCATCCCATAAAACTCAAGATCAAAATCCAACGTATTGGTCTCATCCACCAGCATCTGCGGAAATGTTCCAATCCATTCCTGCAGCCTTTTTCCTTTTACAACCTTATAAAGCGTACTGTCATTTGAGATGCTCTTACCGTTGATTTCGATCTGAGTCTCCATTCGATAGGGGTTGTACTTCATGTAAACGTTTGCCATTTTCTTTCCTCCTGATCGTATCCTGTTATTTTGTTCGAAAGTCGCGGCACTCTACCCTAAGCGGGCGTCCAGGCCTTGAATTTCAGTGAGCCTTCCTTCTTCGCACCAGGTTTTTATGATTTGTTCCACATACGATATGCCGCAGTTTTTCAATAACTGCATCGCTTCCTGCTCCGGATAATACAAACCAATGCCCGGATAGTATCTCTTATAATAATCCGTAAGCCCCATTTCTTCAAACTTATCAAAAAAATTGTTGAATTCCCTGGTTTTTGTCCTGCTTAATTCCCCGTACCGGCTGCACTTTGCCAGATATCCTGCCAGCGCCGAAACGGGAGCGACTGCCGGATTGGAAAAACCCTTTTCATTTAAAAACCGAATCTGGTTTCGGATAATTTTCTTAACGTCTTCCTCTTCCCCGTTGATGCAGTCTATTTTGTTGATAACAAACAAAATCGGCAAATCCCCAATACACGATTTTACATAATCCAGATGCGCCGCCTCGTCCTCTGTGCCAAGCTGCGTCGCATTCATCAGATAAACCAGCAGATCATAGTTTTTTGCCCTGATACATTCCTGTGTCATCCGTTTATGCTTCGGATCTTCGCTGTAATTTACGCCCGGTGAATCAAAAATTTCAATCCGCTCCCCGCATAAGGAGCCGTTAAAGCAGGTACTGACCGTTATCTGATCCGAAGCGTCAGAATCCGAATACAGCAGCTCCTCCCTTTGGGCCATCAGATTAAACCCGCCGTCATACTTACAGGAACATCCGTCGTCAAATACTTTCCCGATCACTCTGTGGATTCTGCTGGTACATGCCGTAGTCTGCGACAGGCTGACGTCCTTTCCGGCCAGGCAGTTGATAAAGGTCGATTTTCCGGCGCTCATTGTAGCCGTTACCAGAATCCGGAACGGATTGGTATGCCAAAACTTCTGATTCTGTTTTTCTGCTTTTATGTACTCCCTGCATGTTTGCAGCACCGCCATCTTTTCAAGCCGTTCCCAGTTCCCGTAGCTTCCTCCTGCTGTGCCCAGGATAAGGCTGTATATGCTCCGTTCCCCGCCCATACACGGAAAATCCGATATCATTTCATCTGTTACTTTTTTCATGGAATCTGACGTTAACAGGTTTTTCTCAAACCCTAATATGTGGCAGATATCCAATAATATAAAATATCTGTAGGCATCCATATCCGGTTTGACGCCGGTTTGACGACATGTCTCTTCCGACAGGAACAGATGGCTGTACAGATTCATCTGTTCCTTTACGTACTCCCCGTCTTCCCATCCGCCAAGCCGGACATATTTTTTTAGCGTTTCAAAATATGCTTTTTTAACTGCTGCTTCCTCTTTTAATACAGGATTTTTGAAAAAAATATGGGATATTCCCACCAAATCTTCATTCTTCTGCCAAACATCACACCCCTGTTCTTGCTGCTGTTCTTGCTGCTGTCCTTTTGACACATCAGAAGATTCTGCGTCTACGGCTTTACTGTCCGAAACTAACGCCTCGGCAGACTTTTCAGGCTCCTTTTTCTCCCCATGTTCCGAATCGTCTTTGAAAACCTTCCGTTTCGATACGACATCCGGCTTTTTCTGCCGATCGGATGCGTCAAACGGTTCTTCCATAAAGGAACCGTTCTTAGCAATCATCCTTGCCATTGCTTCCAAAAATTGGAAAAGCGGCATCTCATTCAAATAGATTTTTGACCATATCACAACGGATCCGTCACGCAGAGTAAACACCAAATCACCCTTTTTTTCCGTTTTTTTAATATCATCATACCGAAACGGCTTTTCTATAATTCTGTCATCCAGATACTCATACACCCCTGTATCCGTAAAGCAATACCCCCACCCCCAATTGCCTCTCACCTTTGTTATCTCATAAACGCCTATTATTGTTTTTTGATCCAATCCATGCGCAAAGCACTTTGAGACATGTTTCATTTGCTCCCGCGGAATATCCGTCCCGGTATAAAAGACCTTATGATATCCTGAAATCTCTGACGCATATTTTTGCAGTAATCTTACCTTATCTTCATGGCTGGTGCCATACGGAAGCTTCTGCTTGGAATCGGCATCAGCTTTTCTTTGCCGGGTTTTTGTATCATGCGAGAACCACCTGTCGGTATCATGCCCGGCAAAACCGTTCTTTTGCCACGTTTTCATTATCCCAAGAAAGAAACCATACTTGTTTTTCTGGCACTGATTCATCATTTCCCGGAAGAACTCAAAAAGCGGCGTTTTGTTCAAATATGCACATGACCATGTTACAACTGACCCGTCATACATATGAAATACCAAATCCCTGGCATAATCAGTTCTGTAGCCTTTTGTAATTTCCATGCTTTTTATCTCAGCATATGAGACCACACTGCCGGAAACCTCTGCACCGACATATTCGCATGCTTGTGTGTCTGTAAAGAAATACCCCCACATTCCCCCCATTCCGCCACTGCCCAACTGTGCCAGCTTACAAACCCCCAGGATCTCCTGCTCATCCAGACTATAAAGAAAGCTTTCTATGACAGCTTCCTTTATATCCGGCGGGATTGCTGCTCCGACATAAAACTCCGAGCCTTCATGCTCTCTCAGAATCGACGGTGCATATTTTTGCAGTAACCTTACCTTGTCTTCATGACTGTACATCATTTTTTCCCTCTCTTCACCAGGTATTTTATTCTTATTCTCCGGTTATTTACATCTATGTATTCCCCATTCCTCTTTTGTCAGATAGAAATTTGTCGGCAAAATCCTCAAAGAAATTATACTCCAAAAAAGATTTGTTATCAATATTAATTACGTTTTATTTCCGATTCTTTTCTCCGTATCTGCTTTTTAAAAAACCCCAAACTGTGCCGAAACACCATTTGGGGATCAATAATCCAAAACAAATATATCTCCAACACCATTTCGGTTTTTGCACTTTTTATCCGCTTCTTGATACAATCAAAACAGTACACAGGAGATCCGCTATGAAAACTTTAAAAAAATTACGGCTTGAAAAGGGCTTAAGCCAGCAATCCCTGGCCGAGCAGCTCACCACCAGCCAGCAATGCATCTACAAATACGAAAACGGCGTCACCGAACCCAATATTGATATGCTCAAAACCATGGCCGATTATTTCAACGTCTCCGTTGATTATCTTATCGGCTATTCTTCCTGTCCGCACAAAATAGAAGAAGTACAGGAAACGGAGTTAAACGACGGGGAACTCGCTTTAGTCCGCAAATACCGCTCCCTTGCGGCCTCTTCTCAGAGAGCCTGCCATATCCTGATGGACGAGCTGCTGCCGCGTTAACCTGGTTCTTATCTTACCATACGGCATGGACTTATCCTGTCCATTCCAAATACTTTTTTCCGTTTATTTCCGCCCCTATGAATTACGCACCACCTCAATCCGGTCCCCCTGGCTCCTTAACCACATCTCTATCCCGTTCCCAAACGTCTCCGCCCGAATCAAAAACCTGCCGTTTTCTTCCCTTATAATCTTCGCCGTCGGCAGCCGGTCAAGCACTGCCTCCACACTTATCTGCCGGCACCAGAACTCCGTCTTCTGCAAACGTCAGATCGGAAGAGCACACGTCTGAACTCCAGTCACATGGCATGATCT
>CAMSEJ010000225.1 GCA_947057405.1 uncultured Roseburia sp. | reverse complement strand
GCATGATCTCGTAAGAGATGATCAAAACTTCCGGAGAACAGGTGCGCACCATGAATTATATTTTCCTGCCGCCGCTTGGGGTGCGCCTGTTTTCGCTGCATACGCTGCTTAAGCACAGCGTGAAGGCGGACGCGGTGCTGATTTCGCAGGTACATGCCCTGTGGGTGCTTTTGATGGAGCTTGCAAAAAAAGGAAGCGGGCAGGTGGCGCTTTCGGTGACGCAGGCACAGGTCAGCGTGGAGGAGGATATTTAAGAAAAGCGGAACAGGAAAAACAGGAAAGGACTGGATACATGGCAAACACGACATTTGAGGAGGAAATCAGCCGTACCGGGCGGCTGGTTTACACCAACTTAGGATGCAGCATGATGCCGCTTCTGCGGCAGCATAAGGATCTGATGATTATTGAAAAGCCTTCCGGGCGGTTGAAAAAATACGACGTGCCGCTTTATAAGCGGGACAACGGGCAGTATGTGCTGCACCGTATTTTAAAGGTACGCAGACACGATTACGTGATTTGCGGGGATCACTGCTGGACGAAGGAGTACGGGATTACCGACCGCCATATCATCGGCGTGCTAACGGCAGTCGTCCGGGACGGGAAGACCATACCGGTGACGGATCGGCGTTATCTGGCTTATGTCCATCTCTGGTGTGACTTTTTTTATGTCCGGGCGGCGATTTTGCGTACAAAATCCCTGTTATACCGGATGAAAAGGAAGATGAAGCGATGAAGCGGGATTGGCGTACGCGTTCCGTGCTTTTGTGGATGGCGGAGGTTGCGGGAAGGGACAAGCTTTCGGTTGCCGTGCTGCTTTTGGTCCAGGCGGTGCTTGGGATCAGCAGCGTGGTATACGCCATGCTTTTACGGGAGATTATCAACGCGGCAGTGGGCGGGGATTCGGCCGGCTTTGTGCGGGCGTCCGCTGCGTTTGCGGGGCTTGTGGTGTTTCAGATTGCGCTTCGCGCCGTCAACCGTTTTTTTGAGGAGTTCTGCCGTTCCGGAATGGAAAACCGTTTTAAGGGAAGGCTGTTTTCGGCGCTTTTGTCAAAGGATTACGCGTCCGTTACAAAGGTCAATTCCGGAGAATGGGTCAACCGCCTCACTTCCGATACGGTAGTCGTGGCAGACGGGATCGCTCAGATTCTGCCCGGCGTGGCGGGGATGGCGGTCAAGATGATCGGGGCGCTGGCGGCGATTTTGTATCTGGAGCCGAAGTTTATTTTTATCCTGGTTCCGGGCGGAACCCTGCTGATTTTTTTTACGTACAGTTTTCGGAAAGTACTAAAACGGCTCCATAAGAAGATACAGGAGGCGGACGGGCGGCTCCGGGTGTTTTTCCAGGAGCGTCTGGGATCGCTTATGATTGTACGTACCTTTGCAAAGGAGCGGCAGACGGCAGACGGCGCCGCAGACCGGATGAAGGCGCACCGGGCGGCGCGTATGCGGCGCAGCCATTTTTCCAATCTCTGCAACATCGGGTTCGGGGCGGCGATGAACGGGGCATATGTGCTGGGGGCCGTTTTCTGCGGTTACGGGATTTTAAGCGGGACGATGAGCTATGGCAACCTGATGGCGGTTTTACAGCTGATTAGCCAGATACAGAACCCGTTTGCAAACATTACGGGATATCTGCCGAAGTTTTATGCCATGCTGGCCAGTGCGGAGCGTCTGATGGAAGCGGAGGGCTTTGCGGACGATCTGGAAGGAGAGGCGGTGTCTGGGGAAGAGCGGATGACGTTTTACCGGGAGAAATTTTCGGGCATTGGTTTAGAGGACGTGTCGTTTACGTATCAGCCGCCGGTCGAACAGCAGGGCGGTGCGCCGGTGATGCCCGTTGTGCTTTCCGGGCTTTCATTTGCGATCAACAAGGGCGAATATGTGGCGTTTACCGGCCCTTCCGGCTGCGGGAAAAGTACGGTGCTAAAGCTTTTGCTCTGCCTTTATCCGCTGGACGGCGGCAGGCGCTGCCTGCGTTCAAGCGACGGGGAGCAGGCGCTTACGTCCGCCTGGCGCGGGCTGTTTTCCTATGTGCCGCAGGGGAATCAGCTGATGTCCGGGACAATCCGGGAAATCGTGGCGTTTGGCGATCCGGAAAAAATGCGGCGGGAGGAAGAGCTTTTGCGTGCGCTGCGGATTGCGTGTGCGGATACGTTTGTGAGCGAGCTTGAGCTGGGGATGGATACGCCGCTTGGGGAGCGCGGTACGGGGATTTCGGAAGGGCAGATGCAGCGGATCGCGATTGCGCGTGCGGTTTTTTCGGATAACCCGATTTTGCTTTTGGACGAGGCGACCAGCTCGCTGGACGAGGCAACAGAAGAGGCGCTTTTGAATAATTTAAAAGCGATGACGGATAAGACCGTGATTATTGTGACGCACCGGATGGCGGTTTTGTCGATTTGCGATAAAAATATCGACTTCGGGAAGCTGATGACGCAACAGTGAAAAATGGGCAGAGAAAAAGGGAATGAAACCGATGACGGTACGGTTTCATTCCCTTTCTTTATATGAATTAGATCTCGTTTACAAGCCTGGTTAAACGGGAAACCTTTCTTGCGGCATTGTTTTTGTGGTAAACGCCTTTCTGCGTTGCTTTGCCAATGGCAGAAACAGCGTTGGACAATGCAGCCTGCGCTTCCTCTTTGTTCTTTGTTACAGCAGCGGCTTCTACTTTTTTGACAGCCGTTTTGACTGCGGAACGGATGGATTTGTTCCTGGCCGTTCTGGTTGCCGTAACTAAGATCCTTTTTTTCGCAGATTTAATGTTAGCCAATCCGGACACCTCCCATATCTGTATAGTTTAGTTGATTTTGGTTGGCATCGAAGCCGGACACGGACGTTCCGATGCACACATCACGTATTATTGTAGTAGAAGGTAAGAGATCTGTCAATACATATTTTTTTGTTTTTGTGAAAAAATAGATGTAAAACAGGACGAAAAAGATGAAGGTGGTGCCGGGATGTATCAGGTTCGGACGGATTTGGCTTTGGAAGCCAGAGAAAAATTTCAAAAGAACGATGCGGAAGTAAAGGGGGTGCGTGTGGAAGAGGAAAAGAGCGGGAATATGAAGGTGACAAAGGTAATCATTGAAACGGAAAACGGGGCAAAGGCAATGGGCAAGCCCAAAGGGAGCTATATTACGCTTGAAGCGCCGGATATGGCGGATTCGGATGAGGATTACCACAGGGAAATTTCCAGGCAGCTGGCAGAGATTTTAAAGGAATTGATGCCGATTGAGAAAAAGGAGCTGTCGGTGCTTGTGGTGGGGCTTGGAAACCGGGAGGTAACGCCGGACGCGCTGGGGCCGCGCGTGGTGGACAATATGATGATTACCAGGCATATTATCCGCAAGTTCGGAAAGTATGCGTTTGGGCTTAAGAGAAATCATCAGATCAGCAGTATTGTGCCGGGGGTTATGGCGCAGACGGGGATGGAGACGCTGGAAATTATCAAAGGGGTGCTGGACGAAACGTCGCCGGATTATATTATTGCAATTGACGCGCTGGCGGCGCGCAGCACGAAGCGGCTGAACCGGACGATCCAGATTACGGATACCGGGATCTCGCCGGGGTCGGGAGTTGGAAACCACCGTCATGCGCTGAACCGGGAAAGCATGGGGATTCCGGTGGTTGCAATCGGGATACCGACGGTTGTGGACGCGGTTACGATTGTGAGCGATACGATGAACAGCCTGGTGGTTGCGATGGAGGAGACGCGGAAGCTGGAGGATTTGGGACGCTCGATCAGCAGGCTGGAGGAGGCGGAGAAGTATGAGCTGATCCGGGAGCTGCTGTCGCCGGGGCTGAATGCAATGTTTGTGACGCCAAAAGATATTGACGAGTCGGTGAAGCGGCTGAGCTTTACGATTTCGGAGGGGATAAATATGGCTTTTTTTCCGGGATAAAAGGGGTCTTAGAAGGGCGCCGCTTTGAAATATGCTTTGGGAATGACATTTTTTGGGAGGGACGGCAATAGAATGGTAAGGTACCAAAGACGGATGACGGAAGCGGCGGGAGTGTGTGTGTTTGAGGAATCAATTCAGGATCAGATATTTAAGAAGAAAGGCTTTATGGGGGAGGACGAGGTACCGTGCGGTAAGTATGCCGCGGAAGATAAGGGGAAGGGCGGCGGCGTGGGCGTTTTTGGCGCTTGTCGTTCTGGCGGCAGGGGCATTGTTCGGGGAGCTGGCAAGGGAAGACTCTCTGGTGGAAAAGGTGATGGGACATGCGAGGAGCGAGGCGTATCTTGGGATGCTAAAGTCGGCGGCGCCCTCTGTTTTTTATGAGAAAACGGATCGGTCCGGGATGGAATATCTGCTGGAGTGGGTGCTTAAGGCGGTTCCGGTTTACGGGTATGTGACGGATGAAAAGGAGTATGAGACGCAGTCGGAAAGCCTGATTTCCTATGAGACGATTATTGCCAGGGAGGCAATGGACGAAAATTATGTGGATGAATCGACGGGAGAGGTGGTTACCTCCGGAGAAGAGGCGGTGCAGCTTCCGAACGAGGAGCCGCCGGCGGCAGAGGAGGAAGAGCCGGAGGAACCCTATGTGCCGCCGTA
>CAMSEJ010000224.1 GCA_947057405.1 uncultured Roseburia sp. | reverse complement strand
ACGCTAAGTGGGGGATGCAGATGACGGGAATGATTTTTCAAACACGCTCTAGAGCATATACTTTGGGAGATGTTAAAGTTTCCTTTCGCAGAAGAATTTGAATCGTCATTAGATGGGGCACAGGAAAGGGCAGTTTCTGTTGGTTATGTTGAAAATGACATTCGTGATATCATTAAATCTTCAAGAAGGAAAAAAATAGGGGAATTGTGGTGGGTACAAATGTTCTAATCTCGGGTATGTTTGTTGTTGGATTTTTCGGAAAAAATTTTAGCTCTATAGTCAAAGAAAAGATAACAGTTTATGTTATGTCTGGAATCATCAATGAATACCAAGAAATTGTACAAGAGCTGATTGACGAAAAGTAAAAATGTATCAATTAGGAGGATTCTTATTCCTTTGATTAAAATTATGGAAATAATTGTGCCATATTTTCATATTGAAATATTTTGCGATCCAGATGATGACAAATATCACTCATAGATGAAAAGTAGAAATATTGGAGAAAAATGATAAAATGGAGTTGATTATTGGAAGAGTAATATTTATAATGATCAAGAAGGTAGAATGCTAAATTGTATAAAAATGAGTACAATTTTTAAAAAGACACAAAAATGCTTGAAAAATATCAAAATTTTCAATTATCAGATAATTACCTGCAAAAATAGGCTTGGGAGGCCTTGAAAATAGCGGCTTCCAGAGGGATACCGTAGAAATGAAGGAAGCCCATTGAAGGGCATTGACACATAATGTGTTCTGGTCGGTCAAAATAGACATTTGTCTTGTAGAAATGAAAAAAGCCCGTTGAAAGGCATTGATGCATACATTCGCAGATAAATTTAAAATTTTCTTTTTCTAAGGCAGAAATAGAGAAAATGCTCCAGTATCCGAAAATACCAGAGTACTATTAAATCGTTAAAAGAGCTGTAGTACCAGACGGGAGCATATCAGAACAATCATTCGTTAAAACGACATCCTCTTTTTCTGAAACAAAAACTTAACAATTTAAACGATAAAAAAACTGGAAAACCCCAGCAGGATATTATATAATAGATCCACAATACAAAGAAACACCAAGCAGTAATGTCACAGGAGGATAAGAATGTCTGTAATAAGTGAATTGATTCGCAGTGAATCAGATGGAACAATCAGCTTTGGGGATTACAGTTTATCCGTCAAAGCCAAGCGCGAGAATTTTGAACATGCCGGCGACTTGTATAAGGTAAAGACCTTTCAGCAGATCACAAAGCTGGAACGCAACGGCATGTTTGTGTACGAATCTGTACCGGGAACGGCCGTGACCGGGTTCCGGGCAACCGACGAAGCAGTGTCATTTCAGGTAGAAGGCCCGGATGATGCGCAGATTACACTGGAGCTGGAAGCAGGTACGGAATATAATATTACAATTAACGGGACACAGGCAGGCGTGATGAAGACCAACCTCGGCGGCAAGCTAAGCTTAAGCGTCGAGCTCGACGGGAACGGCAGCGTTACCGTAGGGATTTCCAGGAAATAACAAAACAGGCTGCATCAGGAAGAATGTGCGTTGCACATTCTTCCTTTCAGGTTAGGAGCACATATGGCAAAAGCGAGAATAGTATATTATTGTCAGTCCTGCGGGGAGGAATCAGCAAAATGGATGGGGCAGTGCCCCTCCTGCAAGGAATGGAACACCTTCGTGGAAGAAGCCCTGACGGAAAAGCGCGGTGCAAAAACCGCTGCCCGCCCCGGGCACAAAGCAAAGGTGACCAGGCTAAAAGACATAGAAGCCTCGGAAGAAGGGCGGGTTTCGACCGGAATCGCGGAGCTTGACCGGGTATTGGGCGGCGGTATCGTGCCCGGCTCCATGATATTGGTAGGCGGCGACCCGGGTATCGGCAAATCTACGCTGCTGCTGCAGGTATGCCGGAATCTGGCAGGCCAAAACAGGGATGTCCTCTATATTTCCGGCGAGGAATCCTTACAGCAGATCAAAATACGCGCGGAACGTATCGGACAGTTCGGCGATACCCTTTCCCTGCTCTGCGAAACCAATTTAGACGAAATTGACGCCATTGTCAGGAACAATCGGCCGCAGGTTGTCGTCATAGACTCCATACAGACGATGTACAACGAAAATATCGCGTCCGCTCCCGGCAGCGTATCCCAGGTCAGGGAATCCACCGGAAGCCTGATGGCGCTTGCAAAGGGGCTTGGGGTCGCCGTTTTTGTCATCGGCCATGTCACCAAAGAGGGTGTTGTAGCGGGCCCGCGCGTCTTAGAGCACATGGTAGACACCGTGCTGTATTTTGAAGGAGATCGTCATGCCGCATACCGCATTCTGCGCGGCGTAAAAAACCGGTTCGGTTCGACAAACGAAATCGGCGTATTTGAAATGCGTTCCGGCGGTTTGCGGGAAGTGGAGAATCCTTCCGAATTCATGTTAGGAGGCAGGCCGGAAGGAGCAAGCGGTTCCGTCGTCGCCTGTTCCATGGAAGGAAGCAGGCCGATCCTGTTGGAAGTGCAGGCGCTCGTCTGCCACAGCAATTTCGGCATGCCGCGGCGCACGGCAGCCGGCACGGATGTGAATCGGGTCAACCTTTTAATGGCAGTACTGGAAAAGCGGGTCGGGCTGAAAATGGGAAGCTGCGATGCTTATGTCAACATTGCCGGGGGGATTAAAATGAACGAGCCGGCGATTGATCTGGGAATCGTACTTGCTCTGGTGTCCAGCTACAAAAACCGGGCAATCGACGAAAACACGATTTGTTTCGGGGAAATCGGGCTCAGCGGGGAGGTACGCGCCGTACACATGGCGGAACAGAGGGTTTTGGAGGCAAAAAAACTGGGATTTACGGTATGCGTTCTGCCCGAGGCAAGCAGGGCGGCGCTGCACGGGATCGACGGAATACGTCTGATTGGGGTGAAAAGCGTAAAAGACGCAATCGATCGGGTGGTATAAAACCGCTGCAAATGACATTTCTGTTTCTTCTTGCAGCGGATACGAAAAAAAGCTTGCAAAAACTTTAAAATTCCGTATCATATTATATAGGAACTCTAAAGAAAGAAAAGAGGAAATGCAGATGCCAATCAAAAAGAGAAAAACAGAACTTATGCAGGCTGTTTCAGCGCTGAAAGAAGCTGACTATTCCAAAGAACCGGAACTGCGGGCGATGTACAGAAGGCTTACGGACGGAAGACGGCAGTTTGCTGAGGTTTTTGAGAAGAACATCAAAGCAGTGATGCAGATCAGCTCACTGGATCTGGTGATGCAGCATCAGACAGAACGGATAAACGATATCTCCCGCAAGGTTTCAAAAGCGGCAGAAACTATTTTCGGAACTTCCGCAGGGGATTCTTCCAACCGCCATGAAGAGATGACCAATAATATTCTAAAGGTATCGGAAGAAACGGATGAGGTTTACCAGAGGATCGAAAAGGGCCAGGAGGAGCTGACCGATATTAAAAACCTGTCCGACCAGACCATTTCCGCGTCACGCGAAATGCAAAAAGACATGGATGAGCTGACCCGTATCATCAATCATATGAACGCGGTCATTTCGGGCATAGATTCCATATCGCTCCAAACCAATCTGCTGGCGCTCAACGCTTCCGTAGAAGCCGCAAGGGCAGGAGAGGTAGGAAAAGGATTTGCCGTTGTGGCAAGCGAGATCCGGGATCTGGCAGAAGAAACACAGAAATTGACCGGCGACATGCGTTCCTTTGTGGAGAACATGAAAAACGCGTCCCAGAAAAGCGTCAGCAGCTCCACCGGCACGGTTACGTCTCTGATATCCATGGCGGATAAGATCAAAAACGTCTGGGAATTAAACAACGAGAGCCAGGAGCACGTTTCAAAGGTCAACGAATCGGTCAGCTCTATTGCAGCCGTCAGCGAAGAAATCAGCAGCTCCATGACGGAAATGGAGAACCAGCTGCAGGACAGCACCGAATTTATGCAGACAGTAGGCGAAGAATTAAAGCAGGCTGCCGAACCGGTTGTCGATATCGAAAAAATACTGGACGAAACCATCAAAAAAATGGGCGGCATGGCAAAAGACGCATTCTACCATTTAGAAAACCGGGAGTTTGCCGGATATGTGAGCAATGCGATCTCTTCCCACAATGCTTGGCTGGGCAATCTGCGCAAAATGGTCACCCAGAAAAAAGTGATACCGCTGCAGCTGGATGCATCCAAATGCGGCTTCGGCCATTTCTACTATGCCATGACACCGGATATTCCGGGCGTTCTGCCGATTTGGGAGGGGCTTGGTGCAAAACACCGGAAGTTCCATACATATGGAGCGGCGGCCATCAGCGCCATCAATGGCGGCCGATTTGCGGAAGCAGAGAAAGTGTACCGGGAAGCAGAAGCGTATTCCCGGGAGCTTATCTCGGATTTGGAGCGGATTTTACAGCTTGCAGAAGGATAAACAGGAGTATAAAAAGCGGTGCAGGCCCCGGTCAGCAGGTGCCTGCACCGCTTTTTTAAAAATATTTTCAAAAAAATTAAAAAAAGTGTTGACAGACCGAAAACTCTGTGGTAATCTAATATAGCTGTCGCGGAAAACGACACAAAAACAGAAAATGCACATTGAGAACTGAA
>CAMSEJ010000223.1 GCA_947057405.1 uncultured Roseburia sp. | reverse complement strand
CAACGGGTATTGCAAACGTAGACTTTTCGGCGGACGGAACGGCTTACCACAGGGAATATTTTATCAGCTATCCGGACAACGTACTGGCAATGAAGCTGACGGCAGACGGAACCAATATGGACTTAAATGTCAGCTTCCCGGTCGACAACGGGGAAGCCAGCCAGGAATCAAACGTTATAAGCCGCAAGCTCGGCAAAGAAGTCACCTATACCGTAGATGACGGAGCAGGTTTGATTACCGCCTCCGGACAGATGCAGGACAACCAGATGAAATTAAGCTCCGCGCTGCAGGTCGTAACCTCCGGAAGCGTCACAGAGGGAGGCGACGGCCGTTCCTTAGATATCTCCGGTGCGGATGAAATTGTTATTTTCGTATCGGCGGATACGGATTACGAGAATAACTATCCGACCTACCGCACGGGCGAAACAGACAGCGAACTGGCTGCCGGCGTAGAAGATGCCGTGATTTCCGCAGCCGGCAGGGGGTATGACGAGGTAAAGACCCGCTATCTGGATGATTATCAGGGACTCTTTGAACGGGTGTCTCTGGATTTGGGACAGCTTTCCCTGACGAAATCCCCCAGACCGACCGATGAACTGCTTGCGGCTTACAAGAACAATTCCGCATCCGCTGCCGAAAAACGGCTGCTGGAAGTACTGCTTTACCAGTACGGCAGATATCTGACCATCGCTTCCTCCAGGGAAGGGGATTTGCCGTCCAACCTGCAGGGCGTATGGCAGAACCGCGTCGGCGACGAAAACTATGTGCCGTGGGCAAGCGATTACCATATGAACGTCAACCTGCAGATGAACTACTGGCCGACTTATTCCGCCAACCTGGCAGAGTGCGCCATTCCGCTGATTGACTATGTGGATTCCTTACGGGAACCGGGACGTGTCACTGCGGAATGTTACTACGGCATCAAAAGCGAAAACGGCGAAGAAAACGGCTTTACCGCACATACGCAGAACACGCCGTTCGGCTGGACATGCCCGGGCTGGGCATTTTCCTGGGGCTGGTCTCCGGCAGCCGTACCGTGGATCCTGCAGAACTGTTGGGAATACTATGAATATACCGGCGATGTGGATTATATGGAAGAACATATTTACCCCATGTTAAAAGAAGAAGCCCGCCTTTACGATCAGATACTGGTAGACAGCGGCACAGAAATTACCTTAGAAGACGGCACGCAAAGCACACGTCTGGTATCCGCCCCCGCTTACTCACCGGAAATGGGCCCCTATTCTCTGGGAAATGTATACGAGAACTCCCTGATCTGGCAATTATACGAAGATGCCTCCATTGCGGCGGATACTCTGGGTGTGGATGCGGATCTTGTTTCACAGTGGAAAGAAAACCAGAGCCGGCTTGCTCCGGTTGAAATCGGAGAAAGCGGCCAGATCAAAGAATGGTACGACGAAACGACACTTGGCAATACCGCGTCCGGCCCGATCTCCGGCTATGAGCGCGGTCACCGTCATATGTCCCATATGCTCGGCCTGTTCCCGGGAGACTTAATCTCCACGGAAGACAAAGCGTTACTTGATGCGGCGGTTGTCTCCTTAGAAAACCGCGGCTACAACAGCACCGGATGGGGTATGGGACAGCGCATCAACTCCTGGGCAAGGACCGGCAAGGGCAATACGGCGCACACCCTGATCCAAAGCCTGTTTAACGGCGGTATCTACCCGAACCTCTGGGATGCCCATGCACCATTCCAGATCGACGGCAACTTCGGCTATACCTCCGGCGTCAACGAAATGCTGATGCAGAGCAACATGGGTTACATCAACCTTCTTCCGGCGCTTCCGGATGTATGGAACAGCGGAGCCGTAGACGGGATTGTAGCCCGCGGCAATTTTGAACTGGATATGGAATGGGAAAACAAAACGGTTACCTCCGTTGAAATCCTTTCCAAAAACGGCGGCGAATGCATCGTACAGTATACCGGCATTGAAAACGCAGGCGTGCGCGATTCCAAAGGAGCGCCGGTAACAGCCCGCAGGGTATCCGACAACCGGATTTCCTTCCAGACAAAGGCCGGCGAAACCTATACCGTTTCCATTGACCGCACCGCGCTTGCCGGCGAAATCACCGCTGCCGAGAAATTAGATTTAACAAAATATGTAACGGAATCCGTAACCGCTTCGGGCCTGGCAAAAGCGCTTGCCGACGCAAAAGCGGTCCTGGCAGACGAAACCGCAAACCAGACGCGGATTGATGCGGCATTAAAGAATCTGCAGGATGCCGTCAACAAACTGGTACCCTTAGGGGACAAAACAACGCTGACAAACGATATTGCCGCAGCCGAGCAAATAAACTTAAGCGGTTTTACCGCAGAATCTGCGGCCGCCCTTCAGCAGGCGCTGAAAGAAGTAAAAGAAATCCTGAATAACCCGCAGGCAACCCAGGCGCAGATCGATGCCGCCATACAGAAATTACAGGCTGCGAAAGCCAATTTAAAAGCAAATCCGGCTCCGCCGCAGCCCGACAAAACAGTACCGGCCAAAAATACGCGGATTACCGTAGGGAACCTCCAGTATAAAGTGACCAAATCTGCCGAAACAAACGGCACGGTTACCGTATCCGGCCTTACGGCTGCGGGCAAAAAGAAAACTTCGGTGACCGTCCCCGCAACCGTGACAAGCGAAGGATATACCTTTAACGTAACTGCCATTTCCAAAAATGCGTTCCAGAACAGTTCCAAGCTTAAGAGCGTCACCATTGGCAGCAATGTTACAACAATCGGCAATAAAGCATTTTTCAACTGCAAAAAATTAAATAAAGTGACCTTCAAGAACAAAACCGCACCGAAAATCGGCAAACAGGCATTCAAAGGCACCAAATCAAATTGTAAGATTTACTATCCGAAGGCAATGAAAGCCAAAGCGCTGAACGCCTTAAAAAAACAAATCAAAGGTTCCGGCGCAGGAAAGAACGTAACCTACAAAAAGAAATAAGCGATATCGAAAAAAGAGCTGTCGGGAAATGAATAGCTCTACACAGGGGGCAGGTGTGATCCGCACAGATCACGCCTGCCCCCTGAAATTTATCTATGAAAAAGATGACGAACGACAGCCATCTCCTTTTGAGATGTCTAAATTTCTCCAATCATACTAAGCAGCAGACAGGATGCCGGGAAACGTTCTGCAAGCTCCGTTTCCCCATATTGCTCCATCAAGCTCAGCGCATTGTTTTTGAACGCACGGTACCGCATCTGTCCGGTAAGCGTTTCATTAACAGGCAGGGAGAACGCAAACGCAAGCGGTTCTTCGCCCCAGCCGGCCGCAATATCCTCACACACCTGCGCCATGATGTGACCGGCCAGCCCGGTTTCGCCGCCCTCCTCAAACCGGGCGAAGCAGTATTTCAGGGTATATCGGCCATAGTAGGTCAGTTCCCGGTACTCGATTGGGTGTTCCTCAATATAGTCCCCCGGATTTGAAGACGGAGCGGGACTGCTGCAAATCGTCTCAATGAGCGTCCCGATCACCTGATTGGTGTCCAATCCGGCAGATGCTGCCGCCTGGGCGTAACACTCCTGTGTCTGCCGGCAGATGAACTTCTGGCTGTCTGTGCCGTCCTTTGCAATGTGTGCCGGGAACTTTTCACGGATATCCCGGGCAAAGTAGCTGCCGTCTCTGGGCTCCCAATATTCCTTCAATGTAAGAGTGCCGGACGGCTCTTCCCGAAATGTGATGGCAACAGGAACATGACTGCCGGTGACCGTTTCCAGTCCATTGTCCGTGACCCTGTATTCTTCATAGAGCGCCCAACCGTAGTGAATATACTCCGAAAAGCCGCTTTCATCCAAAACGACACAGTCAAGTTCCGTAAAACTGACGCAGGGTACAGGACTGTCCGGATCCGCGGAAACATTTATCGCGCCGGCGGAACGATTATGCTCCAGAATCGCCTGGCGAACAGCAGCCTGTTCTTCGGAGAGCACAGCAGCAGATGTATCTGGCCCGACAGCGGTTGGCGTATCTGCGCCTCCGGCGGAACGCATCGAAACACCATCCACCCGCGACCCGTCTTTTTGCAGTGAGTTTTCCTGCGCAGCCACTCTCATGCTATAAATCTTACCGAACTGGGCCGGATAGCTCTCCAGAATAGAGCCGTCATAGGAAATCTCCACAATGTCTCCCACCTGCGGTTCGGGGGACGTGGGCATATTCGCGGCGGGAACACGGAACAAAGCGCCGGAGGACAATTCCGAAGCCCCCTCGACTGGCGCGACCAGGAAGGAACGAGTTTCAACCTCAGTAATCCGCGCCAAAACCGTGCACTGCTCTTGGAGAAATTCCTGCTTCGGATTTGTCGCAAAGCACACCGTCACCGCCGCGCAGGCAGCGACAGCCGCAACCATAAGCCAAAACGCCGGTTTTTTGTAATTCAGCACATTTTTTACCCGTTCTTTTACGCTGACTTCTCCAAAAGCCAGCGGGCAGATTGTGACCGGCCGCCTCCGGGCACTGCACTCCAGCAGGGCGGCGGAGTAGTGTTTCTTTCCATCCAAATCCATCTTTTGGATGACCTTTTCATCGCAGGCCAGTTCAATGTCCCGGCACAGCAGCACATAAGC
>CAMSEJ010000222.1 GCA_947057405.1 uncultured Roseburia sp. | reverse complement strand
TGCCGAGATCATCCGACGTATACGGGTAATCCACCAGACAGTGCTTATTCAGATACGGCGTCCCAAGCCCGATGTAGTCGATCATCTCATTTGCAATATAAATCGCATGCCCAATCGAACGAATAAACGCCGAATTATGCCTGTAAATTCCAAATTCGGAAACAACCGGGACTTTTCCCTCTCCCATAGAAGCAATCAGTTCGTTTACACGGCTGATATTATGTTCCAAGGAACGCCCCAGAAGCTTTTCATAAAACAGCGGATCCGTTTCGCTGATTTGAATGTACCCGCCGCCGCTTCCGCTCGTCTCACTGTACGGATGGATGACTGCACCGTCATATTTATTCCCGGCATCCTTTAATGCGGAAATTGCCCCGGGCCGTTCCATACAGGAATAGACCTCCACTTCCATGCCAAGTTCTTCCGCAATTGCCTTTAATGCGTCGTAATATGCCGTAAAGCCGTCCTGTACCGACCGATAGCTTACTTTAATTGTCTGCCCGGCCGGGGGAATATTTCCGTGCACCCCGTCCCCAAACGTAATCTTTCCGGTTTTGTTATCCAATTCGCAGACCCGTTCGGCTCCCCGCTCCTGTAAGAAGGGGACAATCTGCCATTCTTCATTGTTTACATATACGGACGCGCTGTCCGGTGCAACCGCGCCGAATCTGGCATAACGGATCTGATTTGGGCTTCCGTCGCTGTTGGCAGCCGCGTCTCTCCAGTCTTCTTCCTTTACGGCGTTTTGTTTGGTAAATGTCATTTCCCCGCCGTTGACGTAGGCTCTTGCCATGGAATTGTAATCTGTGCTGCCGCAGCCGTTCATCCAGTAATTTTGTCCCCACAGCCCCATTTCGTTTCCGATTTCAAACCGGGTGACGCCGTAAGGCTCGGGATGCCCGTTCGCCGCGCGCACCTCTGCCCAGTCCGTGCCGCCGTTTGGGTTCGTTGCGTCCGCATCTGCCGGAGCGTTCAAATATTCAAACAGATCCGCCGCATCCATCGCGCTTCCCTGTCCCATCGCATAAACCCATACGGCTTCTGCGCCCAGGTCGTCATAAATCCATCCCATCGCTTCGTCCACACCGAAATTGGGCTCTATCGGACTAAGCAGGTTTCCGTGAATCGTCTTTTTTCGGTCTTCCACAGACCCGATTGCGCGTTTCCAGTCATACAGATTGGAAACCGTTCCGCCCGGATAACGTATGGAGCCAAAAGAGGCCTCTTTTACATACTGGTTAAATTCGTCTTCTATTTTGCCTTCCGCCGCATTCCAGGAACTGTATCCGTCATTGTGATACCTGTGGTTAATGCCGAACATAGCGTCCGGAATGTCCCGCAGTTTTTTATCCGTATGCACCTCAATGGAAATGACAACGGTTTTTTTGTAAACTTCGACTGCTAACGCCAGCCGTCCTGCCATGTCTTCGAGCTGCTCTGCCGTAGCGTCGTTTCGTTCCAGTAATTTTTCGGCATACCGGATATTGTCAAGAAGCACTTCCTTCGCCGTCTGTGAGCCGCCTTCCAGTAACCTGGCTGCTGCAATTTGCTGCCTTAAAGCTTCTTTTAACGTTTCAATTTCTGTTCCCTGGCCAAATTCAGAAAAGATGTCCCGCACCGTGTCCGCGCTTATTACTTTATTGTAGTAGCGCAGTTCGTCCATACTGCCCTTCATTGCGGAAGACGCCGTCGGGTTCTTGTGCGTCCCTACCATAATATCCACAGCCGCGTCGACAAACTCTCCTGTCAGTGCGCTTTCCTTTTCCAGTTTGCCGTTTACATAAAACTGCACTTTTTTTGTGGAATGGCTGCATGTAAATGCAATATGGCTCCATCCCCCGACTGCAATCTGTTTGTCGCATACGACGTCGCTGCCTGTCAGATATGTCCCGAGTTTCCGGTCAGAGGTATAATAAAGAATGGTTCTTCCGGAAGCATTGGTATTAGAAGAATCGGACGATTGCTGAAACAGATTTACTTTATCGCTGCCCGAACTAAATGTTCCTTCGTCAAATTTCACCCACGCCGCAATGGAAAAATCCTGGTTTTTGGCATTCAGCCCCATTCCGGCCGCTATGCAATCCAGCTTAAGATAGGAATTATCCCGCTTGCCAAAATATGCCGTTCCTCCCTCTATGCCGCCTGTCTGCAAAATTTCTGCGCCTTCTCCGGTTTTTGATACCTGCAAATCGGATTCCAAAGCGCTGTTTTTCATTTGATCCTGCTGGGTTTCTCCGTCGAATTTCCAGTATCCCACAAGGCCGTCCGTCAGCGGTTCCGCTGCTTTTGCCGCAAAACTCCCCTGTGGAAGCAGCGATCCGGCCGCCATACAGAACAGAATAAGCATTGCTATACTGTGTTTGATTTTTTTCATACTCTCTTTCCCCCCTGATTTTACTTTTTTTCGGTTGATTCCTTTCCTGCCGACTCATTTTAACGTTCTTTTTCATTATAAAGTAGATTATCTCTCTTTTCAACAGCCATTTATTAAATATCTGCCGTCGCCCTACAAAACAAAGGCTGCCGACAGCATACGCGCCGACGGATAAACCGTCCGCAAGGTTATGCGTATTACAAAAAATACTGTTCTTTTATTTTCTCAAAATTCCCGGCAAACACTTCTCCCGCCATTTTAGCCTGCCTGGCTGCTTCTACGTTTTGTTCCAGATCATCCAAAAACAGGCATTCCTGCGGCAAAAGCCCGTACCGCTCCAGCAAATACGCATAAATCTGCCTGTCCGGCTTTATCATATGGACATCCGACGAAACCACAATCCCGTCAAAATACGAAAGCGGCGCAAACCGCGGAAAATACCCGTAAAACTCGTCGCTGGCATTGGACAGCACGTAAAGCGGATACCCTTTTGTTTTCAGGTAGTCGCAAAACGCTTTTGCCCCCGGCACGGGTTTCATGCAGACATGCCATTCATACACGCAGCGCTTAAGAGCCGGGTGCATCGTCTCCGGAATCCGTGCCCGGATGGCTTCATATTTCTCTGCTCTGGTGATATTTCCCAAATCTCCCTGTACCCATTCCGGCCCTTCAAAAAGTTCCCGGCGGATCGTTTCTTTTTCCTCCTCGGATGCGCAGAATAAATCCAGCGGCACCTGCGGATTGTAACGAAGCAGTACATTTCCCATATCGAATACAATATTCTTTATCATTTCGCATCTCCTTTTATCCGATCCGTATCGGATTCACAGTTTCTTTCTTACGCCTTCTTTCACTTCCCTCACTTTCTTCCCTGATATCCCTGCGGTTTTCCCTAATACTGCAGCAAACTATAGGGAGCGAACGGCAAAGGGCCCGTCAGTCAGGAGCTCATGGAAGTGGAAAGTTCGCTGTAGTACTAATACCACCTTACAGCGCAAGCCGTTTTAAACTTCCCTGTATAAAGGTATATTCCGGCGTCTGAAACGGATATGTTACCTCTTCCTCATAATACCACGGATCTTCCTCTCTTTTCGGATTTTTTAACACATGGAACTCCTGTGCGGGCATATACCCCTGTCCCAGCAGAAACGCCTTCCTGCCGTCTGCATTTTCACAGACATCCAGCACAAGGACGACATGTCCGGGACTGCCTCCCTGCAAAAATACATCCCCCGCCTCAAGTTCCCCCAATGTAGTTTCCTCTGCCTCCCCTTCCATGGAAAGTGTCCCTGCATACGCAAACACCATACGCAGATACGCGGCGAACGATTCATAAGAATCGTCATAGGATGCCGTTTTTTCCCATACCACGTCATTTCCGTTTACTTTTATCCGATATCCTTCGCGCCATTTCACATACTCCGCCAGAAACCCGTTTACAAAATGAAACGCAATCTTTTCATCCTGCCCCGTTTCCCGAAAATACTCGGCATACAGCCGTATTACCGAATCCGCGCACTGCTGCAAATCCTCCGCTTCAATCGGAAGAGAAAAAACAGCGGCGTGGGCCGTTTGGTTGCGCTTTTTTGTCCCGTCATACAAAAGAACCGGGCTCTTATCCTCTTTCAGCGGGTAGTTCCTAATAAATTCCGCCAGGCTGCCCTGTTCGGCAGGAACACGCGTATATCCCTGCGGCGTGCGGATCCGTGTACCCGGCGTGTTTCCCTCCGGAATAATAAATGTTTCATTTGCTGCGGTATCCGTCCTGTCTGTCTCCCCGGATACTGATCTCCCTGTCTCTGCAGATGATTCGACGCCATCCGGATTCCTCGTCTCTGCAAACGCCGATGCATGATCCGTCTCTCCCGTCCCTGTAAACAGTTCGGTTCCAGATTCCGGTGACTGCCGGGGAACCGATATCGGTTCCGCAGTATATTCTGATTCCTCAATCGCTTCCCGGGCAGATTTCGTATTAGGGGTATTAATCCGATCCAGCGCCGTTTTACTACAAGCAGACAGGACAGTTGCTGCGGTTATAAAAATACAAATCAAAAAATTTCGTTTTTTATACAAAAGGTTTCCTCCTGACTTTGCAATACAACAGAAAAACAAGAGCGTTTTTTTGAACACTGGCCGCATTCTGACAATAAAGATACAGCGTTATTCTATAAATAATCCTTTGCATCCTCCTCAGAAATCCCGTAATTTTCTATAA
>CAMSEJ010000221.1 GCA_947057405.1 uncultured Roseburia sp. | reverse complement strand
AAAGCCGCAGAACTGCCGGTAAAGGCAAAAGCACCGGAAGCGCCGGCAAAGACAAAAGGAGAAAAACGCCCGGAGGCCGTTAAAAAACGCGCGTCGGCGAAGGATGGCAGAACAGAAAAGCCGGAGGAAGCCGAACAGTCTCTGGCAGGGACAGAAGCAATGAGAAAAGCCGTGGACGAGATCAACCGCCACATCAAGCATTCGGAGGTTGTGTTTGGGATCCATGACAAGACAAACCGTGTCACGATTAAGATCGTAGACAAGGAGTCGCGGAAAGTCGTACGCGAATTCCCGCCGGAGCAGACGCTTGACATGATTGCGAAGGTTTGGGAAATTGCAGGGATTATGGTGGATGAGAAAGGATAAGGAGGAATTATTATGCCAATTAGGATTACGGGAATGAACTCAGGGCTTGATACCGAGGCCATTATCTCCGAGCTGGTATCGGCACACAGGACTAAGACCCAGAAATATGTAAAGGCACAGAAAAAGCTGTCCTGGAAGCAGGATATCTGGAAGGGCTTAAATACTAAGATTACAAATTTTTACAGCAGCATTACCAGTTTGAAGTATTCGGCTGCTTATAATATGAAGCAGGCCAATATTTCGGATTCGACAAAGGCGACAGTGTCGGCATCGTCCAATGCGGTAAACGGGAGTTATACGCTTAAGGTTTCCGGCACCGCAAAAACCGGATATTTAACCGGGGCGCAGTTAGACAGCGCAATTACAGCGGACAGTACCCTGGCAAGTGTCGGATATACCGGCGGAGACGGCAAAATTTTAGTAACCAGCAATGGCAAAACGGCGGAAATAGATGTCACCAGCGGGATGACGATTAAGGATTTCGTGGGCGCGCTGAATGAGAATGGCGTAAAAGCAAGCTTCGATGCCGCGAACCACAGGATATTTGTGGCAGCAAGCGATACGGGAGTGAAAAAGGATTTCTCGCTGACGGGGCTTGACGGCAACGGATGGGATGCGCTGACGAAGCTGGGCCTGAATACAGGGACTTCTGCAGCGGATACAAAACGGTATAAAGAGCTGGCAAAATATGCCTTAAACGATCAGGGCCAGGCATATATTACGTTTGATGCAAGCGGGAATGCGGTCACGCACGGGACATATGACGAAGCAAAGACAAAAGCAAATATTACACAGATATTATCGGATCTGACGGACGCCTCTACAACCGTTACAAATAACGGGGCGCAGATGGCGTATGCCAATGCATATAAGATTGTAGAAGATGTAGATAAAAAATTCATATCGTCTCAGAACAAAGAGACCATGAAAGCGCTTTTGAAAGAAAAGGATTTGTCCAATGTTTATGTAGACAGTCAGGGCAGGCTGTATGATAAACTGACAGACGGTACATATACATGCAGGGAAGACGGAGTCAACTATGATTCGGCGGCATTGGCTGCCAGCGGACGCGATGTCTATGAAGGTGCGACGCGGCTGTTGGATTTTGAGGTTGAGGCAGGTCTTGCAACCACGGAAACGGCAGATGACGGAACGGTTTCCCATGTGCCTAATGAAGCGGCGGTTTCTGCCTATATAAACGGAATGAAAACAGTCGATGATTATGAGGCAAACGCAGAGAATGCACAGGCAGTAGCCGATGTCCAGGCTGCTTATAACGGCGGAACCATAGACAGCCTTGTTGCGGATTTGCAGAATGAAATTGATGCGGCAAAGGGTACGCTTGCGGATTACAGCCTGTTTGACGATCCGTCATATACGGCAGATTCCGTGACAAAATGGATCACAAATGCGGCGAAAAATCTGGATGGCTCAATTAGTGTACCGGGTGTGAGTGTCGGCGTAAACGGCGAAAAAGCACACCGTGTAAATGGTGAGGATGCAACGATTGTTTTGAACGGGGCGACTTATACTTCTACAAGTAATACGTTTAATATTAATGGTTTGACGATTAATGCATTGTCCACTACCGGGAATGATGAGCTGACGATTACTGTTTCCAATAACGTGCAGGGGCTTTATGACAAAATTAAAAGTTTTCTGAAGGATTATAATACATTAATTAATGAAATGACGTCGCTTTACAATGCGGATATGGCAAAGGGCATGGATCCGTTGACAAATGAGGAGAAAGACTCTTTAAGTGATACGGATATCAAAGAGTGGGAAGATAAAATCAAAAAGTCATTGCTTCGCAGGGATGATAGCCTCGACAGCGTGATGTCGTTGATGAAAAGTGCCATGTCGCAGTCCTTCACGATTAATGGTAAGAAATACAGCCTGGCCAGCTTTGGGATAAAAACGCTTGGCGTTTTAAATGCCAAGGATAACGAAGAGAACGCTTATCATATTGATGGGGACTCGGAAGATCCGACGGTTTCCGGTAACCAGGATCAGCTGATGGCGGCATTAACCAATGATCCGGATACCGTGATTGAATTTATGAAGAAGCTGACAACGGAGCTGTCTGATAATATTTACAGCAAATTGAAGTCAAATTCAATGAGTAGTTTTAATACGGTATATAATGATAAACAGATGGCGAAGGAATACAGTGACTATACGACTACGATTAAAAAGTGGGAAGATAAGCTTGCCGCAATGGAAGACTCGTATTATAAAAAATTTGCTGCGATGGAGAAAGCATTGGCAAGTCTGCAGGGCCAGCAGTCTTCGTTAGCCGGTTTGTTGGGATCATAATATAGAATTACATTGTCATATTAACAGGGAGGTTATCAAATGACAAATCAGAACAGATATGCAGCATATGAGAAAAGCAGGGTTATGACGGCATCACCTGCGGAATTGACTCTGATGCTTTATGAAGGTGCAGTGAAGTTCTGCAACATAGCAATTGTAGCCGTTGAAAAAAATGAAATAGAGAAAGCCCATATTAATATTCGTAAAGTAGAGGATATTATTACGGAATTTCAGGCAACGCTGGATTTTAAATATCCGGTTGCAAAGGATTTTGATAAGGTGTATGCATATCTGCAGCAACGGTTGATAGATGCTAACTTAAAAAAAGATAAAGAAATTTTGGAAGAAGTATTAACACATCTTCGTACCATGCGTGATACCTGGAAAGAGGTTATGCAGAAAGCCGGCAGCAATCCCAAGGCGCATACGCCTTAAATCAGGAAATAGATAACGGAGGAAAGAATGGGAATGAACAGCAATTATATTGATATTATGATTCAGAGCTTGGAGAAGAAAGCGGCTATACTAAGCCAGTTGATAGAGTTGAATAAACAGCAGAAGCTATATCTTCAGGATCCCAACCTTTCCCCCGAGGATTTTGAAAAGAATATGGATCGAAAAGCTGCTTTGGTTGATGAGTTGAATCAGTTAGACATTGGTTTTGAAGAGCTGTATGTGCGCATTAAGGAAGAATTGGATGCAAATCGGGAAGGTTATGCTGTCCAGATAAAAAAAATGCAGGATTTGATTCGTGAAATTACCGAAAAAAGCAACATGGTTCAAACGCAGGAATTGCGGAATAAAGAGCAGGTGCAGCGTAAATTTACAGACATCCGTAAGCAGGTGAAGGGTGTGCGCAACAGTCAAAAGGTAGTCAGGCAATATTATCAGAACATGGCGAAACAAAAGGTGAATGAGCCCCGGTTTCTGGATAATAAAAAATAATATATTTTTTATTTTGGCTATAAAGTATCCGCTATATTGGCCGATATAAATTACAAGTAAACAAGATAACAATTGTTACTTGCAGATGTGAATTTGAATGGAGCGTACGGCCAGACGGAGGAACATCATACAACTACATAATTAAAAACAAGATTTGCAGCATGGATGCTGCAGTAAATTCAAGGAGGAAAACAATTATGGCAATGATAGTACAGCACAATCTTCAGGCAATGAACTCAAATCGCCAGTTAGGCGTTGTAACAAACGCACAGGCAAAATCTACTGAGAAATTATCTTCCGGTTACAAAGTTAACCGTGCGGCAGACGATGCAGCAGGACTTGCAATTTCCGAAAAGATGAGAGCTACAGTACGCGGTTTGAAACGTGCATCAACAAATGCTCAGGATGGTATTTCCATGGTTCAGATTGCTGAAGGTGCATTAGCTGAAACTCACTCTATTTTACAGCGTATGAACGAGCTGGCAACTCAGGCAGCAAGTGATGCGAATACTACCGTTGACAGGGATGCAATCAAAGACGAAATCGATCAGTTGACATCAGAAATCGATCGTATTCGTTCTACAACACAGTTCAATACTATGAACTTGTTGGATGGTAGCTTCACAGGAAAGAGCTTACAGGTTGGATCTTTACAGGGACAGGGTATTGCAATTACTATTAGTAATATGGATTCTAGTTCAATTGGTGTAAGTGGTTTGGCGGTAAGTAGTTATGACTCGGCAGGTTCCGCAATGAAGTCGATTCAGAGTGCTATTGATCTTGTATCAAAACAGCGTTCTTATCTTGGTGCATTACAGAACAGGTTAGAGCATACAATTGCAAACCTTGATACAACAGCTGAGAACACACAGGCAGCCGAGTCTCGTATTCGTGATACAGATATTGCGTCTGAAATGGTTGAATACAGCAAGAACAACATTCTTGCTCAGGCAGGACAGTCTATGCTTGCTCAGGCTA
>CAMSEJ010000220.1 GCA_947057405.1 uncultured Roseburia sp. | reverse complement strand
GAGATCTACACAAGGTACCACACTCTTTCCCTACACGACGCTCCTCCGATCTTCCAGATTTGTTTCCGTTTCCTGATATTGTTCCAATGATAATTTTTCCCTGTTAAAGCTGCGTTCTTTTTGGATCCATTCCCGCAATTCCGATAAAGAACCGTTATTTCCTTTGCTGAAACCATCCAAAACATTACTTGTTTCAATATATACCACAGGATTGCTGCCCAGTTCATTTCCCGTTGTTTCTATCACTTTTCCACTCTGGAACACAATGCGGGAAAACCCCCTTAAATCTATGGCCCCAATCTCAGATACATCTTCATTCAGTAAATTGGATGCCTGCTGGCAAAAAACTTTCCTTAAATTAATTTCTGCCAGATATTTAAGATACACAGCATCCGGCCGTTCACAAATCTCCTCTATTTTATGATATATTTTTTTTGCAGTTTCTTTTATCTCAGCTTCCTCTTCTTTATTATCGTATCTCTGATAAAACGCTCTTTCCTCCGTATACAAATCAAAATCCCTGCAAAATATATCATAAAAAGTTTCCCAGCGGATCATTTTCGCATTCCGCTTCTTCATATCATTTACAATATCTGCTGCGAAAAGAACCAAAAACGAAAGAGGCCATGCTTCAAAGTCACTTCCACGAAAGAGCCCATGCTGCTTTTGAAGCATCTGCGCAATACTTTTTATCCGCTCTTCCCCGATATTTTCGGAAAGAGCCGAATATGTTTTTAAGATGACATCCGCCGATCGCAAAACAGTTGTCTTTCCGGTATCATTGTATCCTGCAATCACAGTGATGCCCTGTACATCAATCTGGGCATGATTTACTTTTCCGACATTCTTAACCAGAAACTTCATAATATTCTCTTTACCCCTCTGTCTCAATATCCAACCATTTTGCAGCGTTTCATCGGTCAAGCTTAACGCGTTCGCGTTCAGGAATTAAACCTGAAAAAACAGCCGTCCATCTTTGTTCACTACAACATTCGACCTTCGCATTTCCTTCCGCATCATTTATGGGCAAAAATATGGTATTCCCGGAACAGCTGCTGGCAGTAATCCTTATTTTCCTTTATTTTGGAAATTTCCGCCAGACGTCCGTCCTCTGCTAATTTTTGAATCAATTCCAGCATCATTTCCTGCCCTTTTGCCATTCCCATTTCAAGATTTTCCTGATCCCGCATCTGCAATGTCATATACTCATGCCTCCATTCCCTGTTTTTCTTCGCCCGAGTTACAACATCCTTCAACTTTTCCACAAACAGGCTGTCTGCTTCCTTCCCCATCCCGCTTTTCCATCCTACACCCCTTTTGTTCCGTTCCCGTCCGGTGTCCGCAAGCCCGAACTGCCCGCGCATTCCTGATAAATCCGCAGCATTCTGCCGTGCACCCGCTTTGCATCATACCGCTTTATCTTTTCCCGCGCATTCTTGCGAAGCGTTTCTCTAAGCCTGGAATCCTGTTTCAGCTTCAAAACCGCTTTCGCATACCCGCTTTCATCCATCGGTTCAGTCAAAAGCCCTTCCACGCCGTCCGTAACCAAATCCGTATTGCCGCGGATCCTGCTGCACACAACGGGCACGCCCGCCGCCATGGCCTCCATCAGGGATACCGGAAGCCCTTCCTGTACGGACGGAAACACAAAACAATCCGCCATTTTCAGCAGCGCGTCCACATCCTCCCGGTAGCCTGCCAATACAGCCTGCCCCTCTAATCCCAGCTTTTGTATCAGCTTGCGGTCCTCTGCTTCGCACTCGCCCAGCCCGACCGCCAGGTACTTGATTTTCTTATCCGGAATATGCGCCATGGCCCGGATCATCGTTTCCTGGTTCTTCCTTTTGGAAAGCTGCCCGACGCTGACCGCCACAAAATCATCCTGCGCAAATCCAAACTCCCGCCGCAGCTTGTCCGCGCCCTCCTTAGCTCCGGCAAACCGTTCGGTATCCACGCCGATCCCCGGAACATAGCAGACCCGCTTCGCATGAAAATGCTTCGCCCGCTTATAGTCCTCTTTATTAATCGTAATCAAAACATCCGTAAAGCGCGACAGATATTTCTCAATCGGATAAAACAGCAGCCAGTTCTTCTTGGACGCGCCCTGATAAAAATGAAAGCCATGCGCGGTATAGAGCACCTTCGTTTCGCCCGCCCTCAGCTTTTTGGCGCAAAGCCTCGCAATCACTCCGCCAATCGGCGACTGTGTATGAATCAAATCATACTTCTGCTCCGTACAGAGCCGTTTCATCTGACGGTACGAAAGAAAAATATTTTTTAGATCCCCAATGCTCCTTGGAATCGGGATATGGTGCACTAAAATCCCCGCCTGCTTTAGTTCCTCCCGGAACGCATCCACCCGTTCCTGGCTGGTAATGCTGCCAAACGCAAAATTACTTGCCACATGCACCTCATACCCCAGCTGCCGTAAAATACGGATATTGTCCATATTAAACAAATCGATCATAGAAGCCACCGAAGCCGTAACCAAAGCCTTTCTCTGCCGATTGCCGCCGCACGGCACGCGCGCACCGGAAGGTACAAAAGTGTGCCCGCCGGACATTCCCCTGTTGCCGCCTCCACGCTCCGTCCTGCGGATGGACTGCTTCAAATCATACCTCTGGTAACGGTTCCCGTTGTACTCGCTCAACGATTTCTCATATGTAAAGCTCCCAAACGCCTTATTCGCCAAACGCCCGATTTTCCCCGGCATCCTGCAGCAAAGCTTTACAAACGGATTCAAAACCGAAAGCAGAACAACCCTTTTTCCAACCGCGTGCGAAACCGCCTCCACCACCTCAGCAGTCGAAGCATACTGCGCATTCTGCGGAAAAAAAACACCGCCCTCTCCCCGTTCTATAATTTCCCGGATCAGCTCGCACAGGTTTTCAATATAAAGCATGCTCCTGCTGTTTTGCACCGCCGGAAATACCGGCAGCCCGTTCGCCAGCTTAGACAGCATCGGATAATTCCCCTTGCTCTCCGCCCCATATACCATCGGAAGCCGCAGCACCGCCACATGAAACGCCTCCGTTGCCAAGCCCCGCACCGCAAGATCCGCCTGCCACTTGCTGTCCCCGTAAAAATTTGCCGGGGCGGGCTTCGTATCAGCCGTAATCATCTTCTGCCTGCCGTAAGGCGCGCTCTCCCCGTAAATAATGATACTTCCCGGGTAAATAAACTGACGCACTCCCGCCGCCTTAGCGGCTTCTGCCACTTCTTTTGCCAGATCGCAGTTTACCCTGTAATATTCCCGTTTTACTTCCTCAGAAACACGCCCCGTATCGGCATGCGCCTTACCCGCCACATGCAGCACCGTATCATAACCGCCGAAATCATACTGCTTCCAGCCGTCCCCATGTACGCTAATCGAATCCACCTGCCAGCGCGGGCAGTATTTGCGGATATACTGTTCAAAAGAAGTCCCGATATAACTGTGCTGCCCGGTAATCAATACTCGTTTCATAAGCCACCTTATCTCACTGTCCCCGAAGGGATTATTTCTTTCTTCTCCGTTTCATGCGCTTCATGCGCCCGGTGCCGCCTTCCACAACGCCGTCCGCATTCGCCACAGCATGGAATGTGCCCAGAAAACACCTGACGTCAAACCAGAATCCCATCCGTTTTACATACTGTCCGTCCAGTTTCGCCTTCACCGGAATCTCCAGTTCATCCCGTCCGTTAATCTGCGCCCACCCGGTCAGGCCCGGCGGCACATCGTTTGCTCCGTACTTTTCGCGTTCCGCCACCAAATCGTCCTGGTTCCAAAGCGCAGGACGCGGCCCTACAAAGCTCATATCCCCTTTTAAAATATTAAACAGCTGCGGCAGTTCGTCCAGCGAAGACCTGCGCAGAAAATGTCCCATTTTCGTAATATACTGATCCGGGTCGGCCAGCAGATGCGTCGGCGTGTCCTTCGGCGTATCAATCCGCATCGTCCGAAACTTATAAATCGAAAAATAAGACTTATGGATTCCCACTCGCTTCTGTTTAAACAACACCGGGCCCCTGCTGTCCAGTTTAATTGCCGCGCTTAAGGCCAAAAGCGCCGGGGACAATACCACGCAGGCTCCCAGGCTCATTCCAAAATCCAGCCCCCGCTTTAATTTCAGATACCTCTTCTGCTTCGCCGTAAGGCAATGCTTCCTTTTGCTTTTCCGACTGCACTGCACTGCCCTTCTTACTTTTCCCATAAATTACGCTCCTCTTCCAAAAATAACCCAAACAAAAACAACTCCGACTGCCCGTACAGCCCCGTTTCATCATCCGCTAACGAAGCCCCCGTCGCAGAATGGTAAAACGCCCGCAGCGCCTCCCGTTCCGTCATATGGTAATATTCCTGTATCCGTTCCACAATACCCGGTATAATCGTTGCACGTATCAAATAATGCTCCATGCCATCACCTGCATTATCAATTCCACTAGCCGCAATACAGCATTTTTCCACCCGCTCCCCCAAATATTCATCCAAAAACTGCATCATGTATTCCATCCCCATACCGTGCAGATCCTCATATTCCCGTTCCAGTAAATCCAAAACTCCTTCCCGTTCAAACAGCCGGAACACCTTATCGCTGAGATCGGAAGAGCGTCGTGGAGGGAAAGAGTGTGGTACCTTGTGTAGATCT
>CAMSEJ010000219.1 GCA_947057405.1 uncultured Roseburia sp. | reverse complement strand
CAGGGCAAGCCGGAATGCGCCATGGATGGCGCGTTTCCGGCGGTTGCGTCCGCATGAGAATACCAAAATGGGATACTTTAGAGCCGTTTTATCCTGTCACACAGCGAACGCCGTATCCCCTGTCCTCTGGCTGACGGAACTTTGCCAATACTGTTCGCTGTAGTGCTAGATCCTGTTACAAGGCGAATGCCGCATCCTCTGTCCTCTGGCTGACTGCGGTTTTGGCAGGCTGTTATTTTTTCACTACTCACACTTTACAGAAAGAAGGTTTTTCCATGCAAACTAATGACTCGTTTATGATTGGCGGGCACACTTTCACTTCCAGGTTTATTTTGGGCTCCGGCAAATACTCTTTAAACCTGATTGAAGCAGCCGTCAGGTACGCCGGGGCGCAGATGATTACTTTGGCGGTGCGCCGCGCTAATACAAAGGCTCCGGAAAGTATCCTGGATTATATCCCGAAGGGCGTTACCCTTCTGCCGAATACATCCGGCGCAAGAAATGCCGATGAAGCGGTACGCATTGCGCGCCTGGCCAGGGAGCTTGGCTGCGGAGATTTTGTGAAAATCGAAATTATGCGCGATTCCAAATATCTGCTGCCGGACAACCCGGAAACGGTCCGCGCCACTGAAATCCTGGCAAAAGAAGGATTTATCGTTATGCCGTATATGTATCCTGACTTAAATACCGCAAGGGATTTAGCCAATGCCGGAGCCGCCGCCGTTATGCCTTTGGCATCTCCCATCGGCTCTAATAAGGGACTTTGTACCCGCGAATTTATTCAGATCCTGATAGATGAAATTGATCTTCCGATTATTGTTGACGCCGGGATCGGCAGGCCCTCACAGGCGTGCGAGGCAATGGAAATGGGTGCGGCAGCGATTATGGCGAACACCGCCCTTGCAACTGCAGGCGACCTGCCTGTGATGGCAGAGGCATTCCGCCGGGCCATTGAAGCCGGAAGGCTGGCATACCGTTCCGGGCTTGGACGCGTGCTGAAACGGGGCGCGGCAGCATCCGACCCGCTGACCGGATTTTTACACGATTAGGAGGGATGTCTCATGCAGAACCAATTTTTTATTGACGGCGGGCGCCTTTCTGATGAGGCGCTTAAGAAAAAGCGCCGCCTGGAATGCGATCCGGCTTCCCGCACCGGACATATGGAGTATCTGCCCGGCATGGAGCAGATCCATTCTGATATTTCGCAGAATGTGCTGTCGCAGAGGAACGGCTATGATTACGAACGCTATACGGCGGGAGATGTTATCGCCGCTTTAGAGCATCCTACCTGCAGTATTGAGGATTTGAAAGCGCTCCTTTCTCCTGCCGCCGAACCGTTTTTGGAACAGATGGCGGCGCGGGCGCACCGGGAAACGCAGAAGCAGTTCGGCAATACCGTGTATCTGTTTACACCGCTTTATATTGCCAATTACTGTGAGAATTACTGTGTTTACTGCGGCTTTAACTGCTATAACCAGATCAACCGGATGAGGCTTTCTATGGAGCAGATCGAGCACGAAATGGAGGTAATCGCCGGTTCCGGCATGGAGGAGATACTGATTCTGACGGGGGAAAGCCACAGTATGAGCGATATCTCCTATATTGGGGAAGCATGTAAGCTGGCAAGGAATTACTTCCGTATGGTAGGTCTGGAAATTTATCCGGTCAATACCGAAGATTACCGCTATCTGCACGAATGCGGCGCAGATTATGTTACCGTTTTTCAGGAAACGTATGATACCGTCAAATACGAAACGCTGCATCTGCTGGGGCACAAACGCGTCTGGCCTTACCGCTTTGACGCACAGGAACGCGCTCTGCGCGCCGGGATGCGCGGCGTCGCCTGCTCCGCCCTGCTGGGGCTTTCGGATTTCCGCAAAGACGCCCTTTCTGCCGCGCTGCACGCCTACTACCTGCAGCGCAAATACCCACAGGCTGAGATTTCCCTCTCCTGCCCCCGCCTGCGCCCGATTATCAACAATAAAAACTTACATCCTTCAGACGTTCACGAAACGCAGCTATGCCAGATTATCTGCGCCTACCGGATTTTCCTGCCATTTGCAGGCATTACGGTGTCCTCCCGCGAAAGCGCTTCGTTCCGCAACGGTATTATGAAAATCGCCGCCACGAAGGTTTCTGCAGGCGTCTCTACCGGAATCGGCGATCATGAAAGCAAATACAGCGGAACGAAACCAGACGGCGCAAGCGGCGACGAGCAGTTTGAAATCAATGACGACAGAAGCTTTGAAACAATGTATAAGGATATTGCCGGGGAAGGCCTGCAGCCCGTGCTCAACGACTACTTATATGTCTGATTTGATCTGTATTACAAACCGCACGCTATGCGGGACAAATTTCCTGGGGCAAATCCGAAAAATTGCCGAAGCCCGTCCGTATGCAATCCTTCTGCGGGAAAAGGATTTGTCGGAATATGAATACCGGGCGCTGGCCGGGCAGGTTCTGGCTGTCTGCCGGACATACGGCGTAAGGTGCATTCTCCATACCTTTACCGAAACTGCCATGCGCCTGCACGCAGACGCGCTGCATCTGCCCATGCATCTTCTCCGGGATTTAAACAATACGCAAAAAGCCCGTTTTTCCCGGCTTGGCGCTTCCTGCCATTCCGTTTCAGACGCAGAGGAAGCCGAAGCCCTTGGCTGCACGTATATTACGGCCGGGCATATTTTCGCCACAGACTGCAAAAAAGGGGCGCCGCCGCGCGGTTTATCCTTTCTGGCAGAAGTCTGCGGGGCCGTTCATATCCCGGTTTACGCCATCGGCGGCATGACCGGGGAAAACCATTCTCTTGCGCTGCGCGCCGGGGCCGCCGGAAGCTGTATTATGAGCGGGGCAATGTCCTGTAAAGACCCCGCAGCGTATTTTAAAACATTCAAAAAGGCAGGTGACTTCCATGAAACAAATGACGGAACATTTATTGCTATACGCCGTAACCGACCGGGCGGGCGCGGGGCTTCCACTCTTTCTTGCCCGGATTGAAGCCGCTCTTGCAGGCGGCGTTACCTGTGTGCAGCTGCGCGAAAAACACCTGGACGAAGACGCGTTTACGGCAGAAGCCATCCGGGTAAAAAAACTCTGCCAAAGCTACGGCGTACCGCTTCTGATTAACGATAACTTAAACGTAGCATTAAACAGCCATGCGGACGGGATCCATGTCGGCCAGGCGGACTGCCCGGTCCGCGAAATCCGAAAACGCGCGGGAAGGGATTTTATCATCGGCGCAACGGCAAAAACCGTCGCACAGGCACAAAAGGCAGAAGCCGACGACGCCGATTACCTGGGAATAGGAGCCGTATTCCCGTCTCCGACTAAGGCCGACGCCATCCGCATTACTACAGAAGATTTAAAACAAATCTGCCGCTCTGTCTCTGTCCCGGCAATCGCCATCGGGGGAATCTGCCGCGAAAATATTTCTTTGCTGAAAGGCAGCGGGATCTGCGGCATTGCAGCCGTATCGGCGCTTTTTTCGGCAGAGGATGTAAAAGAAGCGGCACAGAAATTAAAAAAGGACGTTTTGAAAATTTTGCAGAAGAATGATTAAGGGGACTGGCAAAAACCAATGTGCGCTGCCAAATTCACCCCCATAAGGAGGAGCACCATGAAAACAGTTCTTACGATAGCCGGCAGCGATTCCAGCGGCGGGGCCGGAATCCAGGCAGATATCAAAACAATGACGGTAAACGGCGTCTTTGCCACAAGCGCCATAACCGCCCTGACTGCCCAAAACACCACCGGCGTAACCGCGGTTTACGAGGTAACCCCGGATTTCCTTGCCGCACAGATCCATGCCGTATTTACGGATATTCCGCCGGATGCCGTCAAAATCGGCATGGTATCATCCAAAGATCTGATAAAAACCATAGCAACTACCCTGACCGCATTCCATGCCCGAAATATCGTTCTCGACCCGGTCATGATTTCCACCAGCGGCGCACGGCTCATAAACGAAGACGCCGTTTCCACCCTGAAAAAAAGCCTGCTGCCCCTCGCCTCCTTAGTCACCCCCAACATCCCCGAAGCCGAACTCCTCTCCGGCATAACCATCCGGGGAGCGCGCGATATGGAGCAGGCCGCAAAACGCATCGGCTCATCCTACGGCTGCGCCGTACTCTGCAAAGGCGGGCACAGCATCAACAACGCCAACGACCTGCTCTTTTGCGACGGCGCATACCAGTGGTTTTTCGGCAGGCACATTGAAAACCCCAATACCCACGGCACCGGCTGTACGCTTTCCAGCGCAATTGCGTCAAACCTTGCAAAAGGGTTTGGCATGGCGGATTCCGTAAAAAGAGCCAAAGAATACATATCCGGCGCATTAAACGCCATGCTTGACCTCGGCCGCGGAAGCGGGCCTATGAACCACGGCTTTTGCCTGAGCGGCGAATTTATCAATTAGTACTACAGCAAACGATAGGGAGTGGATGGCAAAGGGGCCGTCAGTCAGAGGGAAGGGTATGCGGCTGGGTCTGTGTTCAGGGGCTAAGGGGCTCTAAAGCATCCCATTTTAGTATTCTCATGCTGACGCAACCACCGGAAACGCGCCGTCCATGGCGCGGTTTTGGTTTGCCCTGCCATCCGTGGCAGGGCATTGCTGTGGATCGGACGGGATGCTTAA
>CAMSEJ010000218.1 GCA_947057405.1 uncultured Roseburia sp. | reverse complement strand
GTTTCTGATGCAGGGCTATACGGAAGAAACAGCCGAAGCCTATTCTGCCGCAATACATACCGAATCGCTCAAAGACATCCTGCAGCGCTACCTGAAAGAACAAAAAACCGTTTCCCCCGACGGGAATCCCTGGGAATAAAACGGGGGCTTTTTCGTCTGAACACAGCAATCTAATACAGAAAGAAGGACCGGACTTATGAAACCAGAAGGAACAAGACGGCGCATCATTCTTCCGGCGGCATTTACGGTTTGCCTGCTTTTGTTCCTGCTGGCCGGATGCTTTTATTTTACCGGCTACCTGCAGGAGCAGATTTTCTCGGAACGCACGACGCAGCTCATCGAAATTACATCCCAGGTAAGGACCAACGTAACCAATGCGCTGGCCTCCCGGTGGGACTGCCTTGCCACGGCAGTCCGTCTGCTTCCCACACAGCAAATCAGTGCAGAAAACGGACCGGCAGATTCTGTCGGCCGGCTCGAAGAACTTTTAGGAACAGACGGCGGCAGCGCTATGCTTATGCTGTTAGACAGCCACGGAAACTGCTATGACACAAACGGCAGGCACGGCGTCTGGTCTGATGTCGGGCAGCTTTCCAACGGCAGAGAACGGCAGATCCTAATTACCGATTCCCATATTTACCAGGGCAGCTACTGGGCGTTTATCCAAAAACTTCAGACGCCTTTTACGGCAGCCGGCACCCAGTTTACCCACATTATTCTGTTAGAAGACGTTCTTACCCTGTCCCGCTACTATGACAGCGACGCCTACGGCAGCCAGAGCGAAACCTACATCTTAAAAAGCAACGGGACTCGTATGCATGACAATGCGTCCGACGCAAACACGTTCCGGGCATATAACGTACTGAAGGTACTTGAAGAAATGGAAGGGCAGAACTATCCCGATATCCGCGCCGCCCTCCGGCAGGAAAACACCATCAGCGCCAATTTTCACTACAACGGCAGGGAATACTATTACTGCCTTACCTCTTTAGAAGATTACGATACCCTGCTGCTGTTTTTAATCCCGGCGGAATATGTGGCCTCCGGAACGGTACAGATGGTCGAAGCGGTAATCCGGATGCTTTTAATCCTGACGGTATCGCTTCTTATCGTACTGCTGCTTGCGGCAGTATTTGCCACACGCCAGCAAAACAGCATCCGTCTGTACCGGCAGGAGCAGGAAAATCTGCGCCGCCAGGAAGAGCTCAATGCCAGGCTCGAAGAATCCAATGAGATGCTTGCCCGGTCGAAAGAGACGGCAGAGCAGGCATTCCGGATTGCGGAAGAAGCAAACCGCGCCAAAAGCTCGTTTTTATCCAATATGAGTCACGATATCCGTACTCCCATGAACGCCATTGTCGGATTTGCCGCCCTTTTGGCACGGGATGCGTCCAATCCCGATAAAGTGCGGGAATACACCAGAAAAATCACATCCTCCAGCCAGCATTTGCTTGGATTAATCAACGACATACTGGATATCAGCAAAATAGAAGCCGGAAAGACAACGTTAAACCTGTCCGACGAGAGCATGGTTGACCTGATTGAAAACATTGATTCCATCATCCGCCCGCAGATGAAAGCAAAAGGGCATACGTTTGAAGTCTACAGCAGGGATTTGAAGCACGAATATGTAAGTATGGATAAGCTCCGCCTGAACCAGATCCTGTTAAACCTGCTGTCCAACGCGGTAAAATATACGCCGGAAGGAGGCCATGTCACCTTAACGCTTCAGGAACTGCCCCAGCATACCAAACAGCTTGCGCACTTCCGTTTTACCGTAACGGACAACGGCTACGGCATGAGCCCCGAATACGTCCGGAAAATCTTCCAGGCATTTACAAGAGAAGAAGACAGCGTCACCAACAAAATCCAGGGCACCGGCCTTGGGATGGCAATTACCAAAAACCTGCTGGATCTGATGGGCGGCAAGATTACGGTGGAAAGCGAAAAAGGGAACGGCTCTACCTTTACGGCCGATCTGGAGCTGCATATCAGCGAGCATTCCATCGACCAGGGCTTCTGGCAGAAAAACGGCATTACCAGGCTTTTGGTAATCGACGACGAAGAAGAAATCTGCAGGAATATCCGGGCGGCAATGGAGGACACCGGTGTAACCACAGACTATGCGCTTAACGAAAACGCCGCCGTAGCAATGATAAAGAACGCATTGCAGCAGGGAACCCCTTACCGGATAATCCTGCTGGACTGGACCATGCCGGGATGCGGCGGAGCCGAAACGGCACGGCGTATCCGCAAAGAAACCGAAAAGAACGATCCCATCCTGGTGCTGTTCGACTATGACTGGGCGGAATATGAAGAAGAAGCCGTCTGCGCCGGCATAGACGCTTTCCTGTCCAAACCGTTCTTTTTGACCAGCTTCCGTCAGAAAATCGACTCCGTGCTCCATTACAGGCCGCAGCAGGAAGCTGCCCGCGAACAGAGTATTTTAAGCGGGATGCATATCCTGGTAGCGGAAGACAACGAAATCAACGCGGAAATCCTGCACGAGCTTTTGGATATGTCCGGCGCCTCCTGCGACATCTGCGAAAACGGGAAACAGGTCGTGGAGGCATTTGACAAATCGTCTCCCGGACAATACCAGATGATTCTGATGGATGTACAGATGCCGGTAATGAACGGCTATGAAGCCACAAAGGCCATCCGGGATCTCGGGCATCCTCTGGCGCTTACGATTCCCATTATCGCCATGACCGCCAATGCATTTGCCGAAGATATCCGGGATGCGCTGGAAGCGGGAATGAACGCCCACGTTGCCAAACCGGTGGATATGGCGGTTTTAGAACAGACGGTAGCGACAGTAATCGGGAAGAATCAATAAAATACATGATTCCCGATTACCGTCCCCTGCACGCCCGAAGAGGCCCTGCAAAAATACAGGCAGTTAAGATTCGTGCTGCCCGAGAGGGCTGCATTAGCCGCCTGCGTACAGCTTTGCGCCGCCCCTCTTGAAAGCACCATCGCAAACCGCCCGCTTGCAACCGGCGAAAACTGCCCGCCCTGGTAAATCACGCCCGAAACCGTATTTGGGAAGCTTGCGCTTCTTACACGGTTTACCACTACGCTTGCAACCGCCCACTGCCCTTCATAGCTTTCCCCGCCGGCCTCGCACTCCACCAAAGCCGCCAGCATCGCCAGATCGCTGGTATTTGCCGACACATTCCCGCCGCCGGACGGAGCCGTATTGCCGGAACCGCCGGACGATGCATTCCCGCTGTCGGACGATGCGCCGCCCTGCGGCTTCTTCTGCTGTTCGGCAGCCTTCTTCTGGGCCTCCTGCTGCTTCCTTTTCTGTTCCGCGGCAATCCGCTTTGCCTCTTCTGCTTTCCGGCGCTCCAGCTCCTCCTCGTAAGCTTTCATTTTGGCAATCTGGTTATCGTAATCCCCCACTTCTTCCTGCGCATCGGATATCTCGCCCTGCTTGGCAGAAATATGTTCCTGCGTCCTGGCAATCAAACCGTTTACCTCTTCCTTTTTCTTTTCCATACTCTCCTGCATTGCCACAAGCTCTGCCTTTTCGGATTTTAAATTCTGTTTTTGTTCGGATATCTGTTTACAGGTTGCCTCGTACAAAGCGAGCATTTCCCTGTCATAACGGTTGATTTCTTCCACATACTCCGCTTTGTTCAAAAGCTCCGCCATGGAACTGCTCCCCAAAAAGACCGCTGCCAGATCCACGCCGCCCCGCTCATAAATAAAGCGTATCCTGGCTTTCATGCTCTCATACTGGTCGGCTTCTGCCGCCTCCGCTTCTTTTAATTCCCCTTTTGTCACTTTAATCTGCGCCTGCTTGTCATCAATCTGTACTTCCAGTTCATTAATCTGAGCAGATACGTCGGAGAGCTGCCGGTTAAACTCGGCAAGCTCGCCTTTTAAATGACTCTCCTGTTCCTTTAATGCGCCGACTTTTTTCTGGGCATCTTCCTTCTGCTGTTCCAGTTCTTCGATCTTTTGGCCCGCTTCTTTTAATTTTTGGCTTGTCTGGGAAGCGGCGGCATCCAATGACACCGCCAATACAATACAACCTGCCGTAAGATATGCAATGTTCCTCAAAAAATATCTTTTGTCTCTGCCTGACATACTGCTCCCCTTCCTCTGCCGCAGCCCGTTTCACAAAAGGGCGCGGCAATAAAAATAAATTTTTACTTTTTTCTACAGTATAACCGATTGTTTTCTTGCGTTCAATATGCTATATTAATATTAATCAGTTTTTTGCCGCCGCTTGATTCCGTCCGGAAAAACCGCGGCAGAGTTTCCCTGAGACATAACCAAAAGGAGTGTGAAGAAATTTTATGCAATTTGTAGAAATCAAAGATCTGAAACCCGGTATGCGCCTTGCCAAGCCGATTTATAACAAAATGGGTGTTATGCTTTATGACCGCAACACCTCCCTTGCCGCTTCCGGTATCAAAAACATCGAAAACTTTGGCCTGATCGGCCTCTTCATTTTAGAGCCGGCAGAGCCGCTTCCGCCGCTTACCGAGGAGGAACTCCGGTTTGAACAGTTCCAGACCATTTACATGTTCCAAATCCGCAAGATTATGCATCTTCTGCAAAATGACAACGAGCCGGAAACGCTTCACGATCTGGTGGCAGATCGGAAGAGCACACGTCTGAACTCCAGTCACATGGCATGATCT
>CAMSEJ010000217.1 GCA_947057405.1 uncultured Roseburia sp. | reverse complement strand
CGCTATCCGCCACGATGCTTTTAACCACCAACGTAACCAGCTTCGCGGCACAAGTAACAGCGCCTGGGCCGGCAACTGCTGTTGAACAAGAAACCCACCAGCACAGCTGGCAGTTAGAAAAAGAGCTCAGACCGGCCACCTGTGAAGATGCCGGCATAGCGGTATATACCTGCAACGCAGAAGTCTGTGGGAAAGAGAAAAACGAAGCCATTAACGCCCTTGGGCATGAGATGGTTGAAGAGGACGGTTTCACAGCATGCGCCAGATGCGGCTACAGCACAGAAAAAGCTGTCAGCAGCGCTGCCGGCACAACTACAGCCGACAACCAGGTTAAAGCGACGCATGAGCATAGCAGTGATAAGTTGGTGCCGCAGAAAAGGGAAGCACCAAGCTGTCAAACAGAAGGTACCTTAGCCCATTACAAATGTACAGCGGATATCGACGATCAAGGAACAAAATGTAACAAACTGTTCATAACCAAAGATGGAGAAGAAGTACAGCTAGAAAGTCTTAAAATTCCCAAATTAGATCACCAGCCCATTGTACATCCTGCAGTAAAAAACAATAACTGCGTAACAGACACTCCGGAATACTATTCATGTGCGAACTGTGATCGCTTGTATAAAGATCTGGCATTATTCATAGCAAATACTGACAATACAGACAGTGAAACAAACTACTGGACAGACGAAAAAGAGCTCAGGGATCAAACAGGCCATACCTATGTGTATACCTTTAACTGGGCAGGTCTGGCAGCGCCGGAAGATTTTAAAGAAGGTGAAGCAAATGGCGTAACAGTAGTACGCAAATGTAATAAAGTCGGATGCAGCCATGAGGAAACGCCTATAAGTATTTCCGTTTCCGAACAACCGGTTTCCGGATTCAACTGTTTGGAAGGCGGTAAAGCCATTTATACTGCAGCGGCTAAATTTGACAAAGATGAACATGAAGTCACACTGGATAAAAATAAGGAACACATCCAGGAGGAATCTAAAGTAGTAGATATTCCCGCGCTTGCTCAGCATGAATATCAGACAAAATTTGCATTTGGTGAGGGCTATGTGAGTGTAGGGGAAGGAAACAAATTAGTAATCACCCCTTCAAAGGTCACGGCTACGCGAACCTGTACAATCTGCAAGGAGCAGGATCCCCTTGCTGAAGATGCTGCGGTTACAGTAGCCCTGGAACAGGGACAGAATTTTGATCCGGAGACAGATACCTTTACCTGCGGACAGGAAAAGAAACTGCGCTTCATTGCAGAACTTCGGACCAAGGACGGTGTATCACTGGGAAATAAAACAGACGAAAAAGGATTCCGTGCTTCCCACAGCCTGAAATTCAAAGAAGCCAAAGCAGCTAACTGTACCGAAAAAGGCTGGCATGCACATTATGAATGCGAAATTTGCCATGCAAAATACTGGGATGACAGTACGCCTGTAACCGGCAATGGGAAGGACAAAGTAGAAATTGAAGAATTGGGACATGGATTCACAGCGCCTACCTTTTCCTGGGAAGGCAGCAACCCGCAAACAAGCAGTACTGCCAAAGCATTGTTTAAATGTATGAGATGCCAGATAGAGGTAACCATCACCGGACTGACGGTAAATTCAGAAGGGATATATGACGGAGAAGAAACGTCTATAACCTGTGGTGATACATTCGATCTGAACTATGCAACAGGTGTGAATTTCAATCGTTTTGGTGTTACAGAAGTAGACGGAAAATACGTTTACAATAAACCTGCTGACAAGGAAGAAATTTATTACCCGGGCTCTGTCCAAAAAAAAGGTACCCTTAATCACGATTTTGAAACAGCATTAACGTGGAACGGTTCTGCTACTGGCGGATATGAAAACCCGGCAGAAGGTCTGACTGCAACCATAACATGTAAAAACTGCAGCAAAAACGTAGTTTTTGCTTCTACAGAAACAACAGACACTGCAAAGGGAGTCGTTGTTCCTAATGAGACCGATGACAAAAATCTAAAAGATGCAACCGGCTCAATGACGATTTTAAAAGAAACTGCGGGAAATGGTTACACCCCCGTAACCTGTGAAAAAGACGGTAACGATGTTTACCATATTACAGTAACCTGCGATACGCAGGAAACAGAAGCGGCTCAAAACGGAATGAAAACCCGGTATACCTTAAAAGGAGATATCGCCGCCAAAGTCAAGGCAAGCGGCCATACCTATAAGGTAACATCTTTGTCGTGGATTGACAATAGTCTTGATAGTTCCGATAATCCAGCCAATGTAAAAGCTACCCTGACCTGTGAGAAAGGTGATGCTGCTATCGTAGGATCAAATGAAGATACTGCTACAAGCAAGGTTTCATTAGAGTATGTAAAAATTGACTCAACGAATGCGGCTGCTCATCCTAACGCCGACTACAAACCCGTTTCCTGTACCAAAAATGGGATTCACGCATGGAATGTAACCGTAAAACTTGATAATAAAGAGATCCCAGGTATCTCCGGAAAACTGTATGTCAAGAAAGCAGAAAACGCAAAGGGGCATAAATTCAGTGACACTCCGACATCCTGGGATTGGTCAGATTATGGCGAACCGGATGCATTCGATGAAAGCCAGCTTGTATTGAATAAAGACCTGGATGTAAATACCGCTAAAGTTTATGCTCTGAAAGCCTGCACAAATGCGGAATGTGATTTGCAGGAAGTATCCGGAATACCCGGGCAAGAAGTAACCGTGAAAGATCCGGACACACAGGAAACATCTAAAAAGTGGGCAAAAAAAGAAGAAGCCAAATCCGTGGAATCAGTGGCGTTGGATGCCGGCGAAAAAGCCGCTACCTGTATCAGTGACGGGTATATAAAATACAAAGCCTCTGTAAATGATACTACTACTAACACACAGAAATTCTATGCGGAACCCACAAAACACAAATGGGCTTCACAAATTACATGGAATTGGAAAAAGCTTACCCTTGCAGATGCAAATCCGGAAGATCCGACTGTTTATGAAATTACGGCATCTACCAGATGCACGAATTCCTGGTGCAATATTGATGCAGACAAGGACACCAGAGGCACCCTGATATGTAAAGCCCGGACGGATGGAAAAGCAGTTGAACCTGTGTTTGAAAACTCACCGGGATGCAGCATCAAGGTTGACACAAACCACCAAGCTGCAACCTGCGACAAGGCAGGCAGGACAGCCTATACGGCAACCGTTACATTCTGGGACGGAAAAGAAATCGTCAAATTCCCGGGAGACAATGTAAATACGGATTCCATGACGGATTCTATACCGGCATTGGGCCATGTAATGAAAACAACGTGGACCTGGAAAGGCATTGACAAGGACGGTCAGGAAATCGAAATTACGGACGGGGATGCGGAGCAGACAGAAAAAGAAAGCGCTGTCGTAGAATATACCGCTGCTACAGCGTCAACAAAATGTCAGTACGAAGCAGAAGCAGAACCGGAAGTAGAGGAAGCTGTTGTAAGCGTTAAATACGAAAATGACAACAGTACGGTTGACTGTGAACATGAAGTAATCGCATATTATACGGCGACAGTATCCGGAAAAAGCGATAGGAAAACAGTTGTCATTCCGCAGCTGAAACACAACTATGACTGGAAGCTTAATAAAGATTGGAACGAAGTAGATGAAACTACCACAGGTGTAAAAGCAGTTTATGGCTGTCTGAACGAAATACCGGACGATGTATGGACGAACCCGGGCGACTATGTAATTTATGATGTCACCGTAACAAAAGACATGTCCAAAGCGCCGGATTGTGAAAAGGACGGCGAGATTACATGGGCACTGGCAACCGCTGACAATCCGAACCTGGGCACCCATACGGAATCAGCAAAAAAAATAACAGATGCCCATAAAATAGAAGTAAAATGGGATACGCTTAAATCCGTCAAGAGGAGTGCGGACGGTAACGTAACATTTACGGTAGAAGGCGTCCAGACCTGCCAGTTTAAAAAATCGGCTCATCACAACAAAACAGTCATTTTAGATGCAACGGCGAACTTTGGGTCATACGACTGTAAAACACCGCCGCAGGGCAGCGTAGCATATGAGCTTACAGTAAAGACAGTCGATAGTACTAAGCCTGAGTCAGTTGAGGAAGCAAATAAAACTATTATAGGCGGAACAAGTCAGGAAAGACCATTTACGGCTGCCGGGCATGATATAGAGCTTGTAAACGGAACGGCTAATACCACCGACTGTACGCAACCGTCATATCCGGATCATTACCGCTGTTTATTCTGCGGCAAATGCTTTACGACTCCGACCATGCGTACCGAAATTATAGTAGATCCTGACAAGGCTATGGGGCATGCGTATGGTGCACCGGTATTTGACTGGACGGTAAAAGGAAGATCTGCAAATGCAACATTTACCTGTACAAGATGTCAAACCAATAATACATTGAACACTGATGGCGCTCAACTGGTTTATACTGCAGCAGTCTACAGCAACGATATGTATATTAAAAAACACCCCTACTGTACAACATGGGAAAAAGACCCGACTAACAGCAGCAATCTTGATGACGGGAAAGGAGAAGCCCTCTACCCGGTTGACCTGATATTCTCCGAAGATACATTACCGGAAGGCCTTACAAAGCTGATCTATGAGGGTACACTTTCAATGGAGCTTCCTTTTGGAGATCACAGCTTTAAAAGCGGCAAGTGTGAGTATTGCC
>CAMSEJ010000216.1 GCA_947057405.1 uncultured Roseburia sp. | reverse complement strand
GGCGGCAATCGAAGCGCCTGAAATTACGGAAGGAGATACGGAAATTTTCATGCCGGATCCGGGAAATGGAGGATCGGTTCGCTTTCTGGCGGATTACGAACAGGTGATTGGCGAAGACGGCGCGATTTACCGGCCGCTTGAAACGAAAACGGTCAGAGGATTTTACGAAGTCACTGCGGCGGACGGTTCTGAGGCGAAAACAGAAGAATTTACGCTCACCGTTCCGGGGCAGTACGCAGGTGCCGGAGAAAACCCAAAGCCAACGGTTATCCCGTCGCTGCAGGAGTGGCACGGAGGGGAAGGCAGTTTTATTGTTTCTGCGGCAGGCAGGATTTTAGTGGAAAACGACGGGCTGCTGTCTGTAGCCAAAGAATTTGCAAAGGATTATAAGGACATAACGGGAATGGAGATTGAGGTGCTTTCGGCAGGCAGAAAAGACGCCAGGATCGGAGACTTTTATCTGGCGCTTACCACAGGGCAGGGCCTGTTGAAGGAAGGCTATACCTTAGACGTGGGGCGTTATGTAACGGTAGAAGCAGAAGCGGCTGCCGGGGCTTACTGGGCGACCAGGAGTATTCTGCAGATTTTAAAGCAGACGGGCGGCAGCATCCCGAAAGGAACTGCCAGAGATTACCCGAAATACGAGGTGCGCGGGCTAAACCTGGATGTGGCGCGAAAGCCCTTTACTTTGGACGTGCTTTATGATTTTGCCAAAAATATGTCCTGGTATAAATTAAACAGCTTTCAGGTACATTTAAGCGACAACCTGATTTTTATGGAAGACTATGCGTCCCGGGAGGAAGCCATTGAACAGGCGTATGCCGGCTACCGCCTGGAATCGGAGCTTACAAATGAATACGGGAAATCGGCGACTTCGGAGGACGTGTATTATACAAAGGATGCGTTCCGCCGGTTTATCAAAGACAGCCGCACAATCGGCGTGGATATCGTGCCGGAGCTGGATTTCCCGGCGCATGCGCTGGCATTTACAAAGGCGTTTCCGGAGTTTATGTCGGAAGGGTTTAACATGCAGCAGCATTCCAATGCGACGGGGCAGTACCGCCCGTTAATTGACGAGCTGGATCTTACACAAGAAGGCGCGGTTGAGTTTGCGAAAGAGATCTGGGGCGAGTATATGGAAGGGGACGATCCGGTTTTTGACGAAGAGACGACGGTCCATATCGGGACGGACGAGTTTCACGGCGGCGGAGAAGAGAGTAACGAGTATTTCCGGGCATTTTCCAACGAACTGATTACCTACATCCAGGATCAGGGCAGAACCGTGCGTATGTGGGGATCGCTGACCAATAAAAAAGGGAATACCCCGGTTGCGAGCGAAGGCGTGCAGGCAAATATCTGGAGCGTGGATTACGGCAGGCCGCAGGAAATGTATGATCTGGGCTATGGGTTAATCAATACGGTGGATCGCTGGCTTTATATGGTTCCGAACGGGACAAACAACAGAGGGATGTACAACGATTACTTAAAGGTAGAGGATATTTACAACAGATGGAACGTCAATACCATGTACGAGGATACCCAGTACGGCTATACCGTGCCTGCCGGGGACGATCAGATGCTCGGCGCATGTTTTGCCATCTGGCATGACAACATCGACACGCGCGCCAGCGGAATTTCCCAGTACGATTCGTTTTTGCGTTTTCTGGATACGGCTCCGGCATTCGGCGAAAAACTGTGGGGCGACGGTGCGGCGCAGAAAAGCTATACAGAGTTTGCACAGGATGCAAAAGCCGTGGGAACCGCTCCGAATACGGTGATTGGGGCAAAGGCGGAATACATAACGAATACGGTTGCCAGATATACGTTTGAGGATACGCTGCAGGCGGATTCCGGTCTGAACGGGTTTTCCCTCGGCGGCGCGGTAAATGCAAAAACGGCGGCGGAAAACGGCAAAACGGCGCTTTTATTAAACGGAGGGACAAGCTATGTGGATACCCCGTTTGAAATGCTCGAGCCGGGTGCAGTCCTTACGATGAAAGTGAAACTCGACGAAGGAGCGGACGGCGAACAGATTCTGTGTGAATCCAAGGGTAAATTCGGGACGGACGGGGCGTATGCCATTAAGGCGGCGGTCCGGCAGACCGGAAACGTCGGGTTTTCAAGAGAAGGGCATGATTATTCCTTTGATTATAAGCTCCCGGAGGGAGAATGGGTGGAACTGTCCTTCTGCAGCGGGGAGAATAAGAATGTTTCGCTGCGAGTAAAGGATGCGGACGGCGAAACGGTGTATACGGACCCGAAATTTTATTACAAAAACCACCCTGAAACGGAAATGAGCGCAAAGCGGGGCAATTCCCGGGTAAATACGCTTTTGATTCCGTTCGGGCGCATCGGAAGCGAAACGGACAGCTTTCAGGGGAAGGTGGACGAGATTGTGATTACCGGGACGAATCCCATGCCTGCGGCGCCGGGCGCAATTTCCCACTCGGAAATGACGGTATCCGCCTGCTCGCAGTCGCAGACGAGCACGGACGGCAGGGAAGGTCCGGCTGAGAATGCAATTGACGGAAGGGAAGATACTTACTGGCATACGGACTGGAGCAGTGATACCAGTTTGACGGAAGAGAATCCCCACTATTTTGAAGTAACGCTTGCTTCCCCGCACATCATTGACAGGCTGACATATCTGCCCCGCCAGGATTCCACAAACGGCATGATTTACCGGTACAGTATTGAAGTGACCAGGCCGGACGGGACCATGCAGCTTGTTGCGGACAAAGCGGAATGGGGACAGGGAAACCATGTGAAAACGGCTTCTTTTGAACCGATTGAGGCCAAACGCGTGAAGCTGGTTATTTATGACGCGCAGGGGAATGAGGACGGCGTACATGCCACGATTGCGGAATTAAACCTGTATGAACCGTCTGTATTTGGCAGGACGGAACTGGAGGCGGAGCTTTTGGAGGCGGGGGCTTACCGGAAAGATAATTATACGGATGCAAGCTGGGCGCTTTTTGAACAGGCAAAGGAAGCCGTACAGAACATTCTGGGCAGGCAGGACAGTACGCCGGAAGAATACGTTTATGCAAGCGGGCTTTTGCAGCAGGCCGTTTCGGGGCTTACGGCGTTAAAGGATGTGCTTGGCGATTCGGAAGAAAAGCAGTACCTTCTGGCCGCACAGGTAAAAGCGGCGGAAGAGTATAAGCCTTCCAAAGAAGAATTTACGGCGGAATCCATTGCAGCTTTCCAGAAAGCGATTGCGGCGGCAAAGGCGGCGCTTGGAAAAGAAAATGCAACGGTTAGGGAGTTAGAGGCGGCGATTGCACTTTTACAGAGTACGAAACCGGTGACAAAGGTATCGGCCAAACGGGATGAACTTGTCCGCGCGGCAGCGGACGCAAAACAGAAGCTTTCCAATACGGCAGGCTATACGGCGGCTTCCGTGGAGGCGCTGCGGCAGGCGGTTTTGAATGCAGAACGGGTGTTAGGGCAGGGAAACGCTTCGCTGGCGCAGCTGTCCGACGCGCTTGCCGTTTTACTGGGCGCTTCCCTGATCCCGGATACGGCGGGAGGGAATACGCAGGATCCGGGAAATCAGACAGGGCTTACAAAGGGAGAAAAAATTTCTGCGGGCGGTTATACCTATCAGGTGACGGACGCACAGAAAAAAGAGGTTTCAGTAGTAAAGGGCAAAAACACAAAAACCGTAAAAATCGGCGCGTCGGTAAAATTAAACGGCGCATCCTGTAAGGTTACCGGAATTTTGGACAATGCCTTTAAAGGATGTAAGAAGGTGAAAACGGTTACGCTTGGCAGCAATGTGAAACGTATCGGGAAAAATGCCTTCCAGAACTGCAGCGGCTTAAGCGCCGTTACGTTTGGCAAGAATGTAAAAACCATTGAAACAAAAGCGTTTTATAACTGCGGGAAGTTAAAAAAGGTTGTCCTGCAGGGGAACAAGGCGCCTTCGGTCAGCAAAAACGCCTTTGGGAAAACGTCTTCTAAGCTGGCAGTGCAGGCAAAGAAACTGAATAAAAAGGCACGTAATACTCTTTTAAATAAGCTGAAAAAGACCGGAGGCTTAGGGAAAAATGCGAAAATCAGTTGAGCTTTCAAGTAAAGATGTATACAGTGATATCGGCAGTATATACAAAAAAGACTTAAAATTTTAAAAAGGCTTGAATATATTGCTGAATCTTAGTATAATTGAGCTGTAGGATCTGACAACAAATAAAAAAGGGAGGACAAAATCATGTTTCAAAAAAAGTTAAGGAAGATGGGGGCATATTTGCTCGCGTTTGCTTTGACGGTTGGTTCGGTGCAGTTTCCGGCGATGCAGGCGAAGGCTGCGGAGTCTGAAAATATTGCACCGAGTGCAACGGCAACAGCAAGTGATGTGGAAGCAGAAAAATTTGGGGCAGGCAAAGTCATTGACGGAGATAAGACGGATAGAGATTCCAGATGGTCATCTGCGGTAGGCCAGGGTCCGGCATGGCTGCAGCTTCAATGGGACAGCAAAAAGACCATTAAAAATGTTGCCATATACTGGGAGCGCAGGAATGCGGAGGATTATAGGCTGGAAATTTCCGATGATGGGGAGGAATGGACTTCGGTATGGTCGAATTCGGGTTATCCGACGAAGAACAATGAAGTAATTACCCTGGAGAATCCCGTTAGCGCAAGTTATCTTCGTGTATATATTGAAAAGATAAACGAAGTCAGTGCAGATC
>CAMSEJ010000215.1 GCA_947057405.1 uncultured Roseburia sp. | reverse complement strand
CTTGACAAAGCAGCAACTAAGATTGAGAAATTCAAAGATGCAATAGACTTATTAGATAAAAAGCTTGACAATGCCATCGGTTCAAAAACGAAGAATAAATTAGTTGACAAGCAGACAAAACAGGAAAAGAAAACCCTCGATGCAAATAGGAAAGCAGAAAAGGAAGCTCAAAAGAATTTAAAAGCAGTAGGAAAGAACCTCACCAAATCCAGCACCTTAAACAGCTCCGACGTATCCGCTAAGGAAAAGAAGAAGATAAAACAGGCTGTAAAAAATGGCAAGGAAGTCAATCTCTCCTATTTCAAAGAAGGTTCAAAAGCATACAATGCGGCTGTAAAATACAATGAAGCATTAAAAGCTAATAAACAGGCGACCTATGAACTTGCAACGGCTCAGGAAGAATATAATGCATGGCTTGTAGAAGCAAGCAAAATCAAGTTTGACAACATAGCAGATGACTATAATAAGCGGGTACAGATGCTTGGCTTCCAAATGGATGCATTGGACAACCGGATTTCCGAAATCGAAACTAAAGGGGAAAAGGTACATAAGGCCTATTATGAATCCCAGAAAGCCATCAATGATCAGGAGCTTGCACAATACAAGGCAGAAAAAACCGCTCTGGAAGAAAGCCTTAAGAATATCAAACAGGGCACGGACGAATGGTACGATGCATTAGAAGAAATAAACAATGTATCCTCTGCTATCTTTGACTGTGTAAAGGAAACCTACAACTTGAACAACGCAATCAACCAGCTGCATTTTGACTTGTTTAATGATATATCGGAATCTATTGGGCGTATTATTACGGAGCAGGAATTCTTACAGGGATTATTTGCCCATGAGATAAATGCAGATGACGAAACGGGGAACTTAACAGAAGCAGGCATTGCAAAGCTTGGTTCATTATCTGCAAGCTATTATGCTTCCAAAAACCGTGCAGAGAAGGATAAGGCAGAGGTTCAGGAATTGCAGCGTATGTTTGATTCCAAGTCGCTGCACAGTGATTTGTTAGGCGTTACGTTCAATTCAATTGATGATTTGGAAGAAAAACTAAAAGAAACTTACGACAAATGGCAGGGCGACATCAAAGAAACCTACAGCCTGGAATCCAATATTTCCGATTTAATGAAGGAGAAATACCAGGCAGAGTTAGACATGCTCCAAGACCTGATAGACGCAAAGAAAGACGCTTTAAGGGCAGAAAAAGATCTGCATGACTACCAAAGGGATATCCAGAAGAAGACAAAGGATATCAACACTATCCAGATGCAGATTGCGGCATATTCCGGCGACACGTCCCAGGAAGCAATGGCAAAGCTGCAGAAATTGCAGGCTGAACTCAATGAAAAGAAAGATGACCTGAAAGAAACGGAATACGACAAGTACATTTCTGACCAGGAGGACATGCTTGATAAGTTGTATGGTGAATACAATGAAGCAATACAAAAGAAAATGGATGACTTCATGGGCCTTGTACAGGAAGGCCTTGACACCGCAAATAAAAATACAGCCCTGATTTCGGATTACCTCAGCAGCATTGCAGGGGAAAATGGATACCTAAATCAATTCAAAAACCTGTTTAACGGGGCAGGCGGGATCAAAGATGGCGTAGATAAAAATGTTTCGGATATTACTGCAGACGAAACAAAGGGAAGCGGCACAAGCCCCACAATGCCGACTGGATTGTAAAGGGCTGATATTAGTACACCTGCGTCTAATACACCCGTACAAAGCCGCACAGAAGCTAATACGGGCAATGCTGCGCATACACTTGAATTAAACAATGCCAGCTACCGGGACAATGCAAAAGAATACATCTCCAAACATGCAAGCAGGGCAAAGAAGAAAAAAGGGGAATACTCGGATGTAAACCAGAAAATTTATGACAACAAAGCGAAGTCATACAACGGGACGGGCAAGGTGCTGTCTTCGGATGAAATGAAAGGCCTGTCAAAGAAATTAGGTGTGGAATATGATGGCGCATCGAAATCAGGGAAGCTTTATAAGAAGCTGAAATCCATCAAATTCCCTGGATTTAAGAAAGGCGGCTTGGTGTCTGTTGATGACATCGAAAAACAAGTACACGACAATGGAGACACAGGCCTTGTATCCGTACAAAGCGGGGAAGCGGTTTTAACGCCTGTGCAGACAGATTTGTTCCAGAAGTTCACGGAGAAAATGCCAGATATGACACAGGCATTTGATATGTCTAATTATGTGGAAGTGCCGAATTATATACAGGAGTTACAGGCATTGCATCCTGTAGAAAAGAGCATGAACCATGTTGTAAATATAGATAATATTAATCTACGTACAAAATATGGCAGGGTAAGGATGGAAAATGGTATACCTATATACCAGATGATGAAAAAGAAGAGGGGAGGAAATTAATAAAGCGAGTCACGGAAACAGCAATAAAAGATTATTTGATTGCATATTATAAAAAGCAGGAAAAAGGACAGAAAGTCATATTCAAATACGCATATGACAGATGGCTTGAAACGCATTCTATTTCGTTCAACAGCGAAAATACATTGATTAAATACAGGACGGATTATGAACGTTTTTTCAGCGGCAGAGACATAGAATCAATGGATATCAAATTATTTAACGAAGAGAATGTAAAACAATTCATCATTTTAATGTGTAAAGAAAATCATTTAGCACCAAAAGCCTGTAAAACATTATGTGGATACATGCGCAATGTATTTAAAAGCGCAAAGATACATAGAGACATAGAAGAAAATCCTTTTGATTACTTAGAAACAAAGCAATTCTATCAATTTTGCACTAAAAAAGTAAAGACTCCGGAACAGAGAACAATATCAAACAGAGAATTTAAGCTGTTATATGAGCAATTTCAGTTGGATTACCAGAATCAACCTAATTATATTCCAACCTATGCAGTTGAATTTGCAAGTCTGACTGGCTTCCGGGTAGGTGAAATATCAGCCTTAATGTGGAGTGATATTCAAAATGGCATGATTATTGTGAATAAATCCGAGAAATATAACAGAAATACAAAAGAATACTGGATTGGGGCAACGAAAAACGGAAAAGAGCGTTATATGCCTTTGACAGAAGAAATCATGAATTTACTTGTACGCATAAAAAAGGTTCAGAAGGAATATGGTTATGATTCACAATACATATTCGCAAATGAAAACGGCAGGGTTCATGCACCTGTAATATCTTCCTGTGCAAAAAATAAATGTAATCAGATTGGGATACCGTATAAAAGCATACATGCGTATCGAAGAACATTCTCGTCTAAATTAAAATGCAACGGAGTATCTACAACAGTTGTAGCATCTTTATTAGGGCATACAGAAGAAGTAAACGAGCAGTATTACACATATGATATTACCGAAATGAAAGACAAACAAATCATGGTGGGAATGGTGACAAAAGAGATCCGGAATACAAAAATGCAGAAAAATGAAATAGACTTGGGAAAAAAGGTAATCAAAGGTAATCAGAACATGTGTTTAGCACAAACGCCATAACCCTTGAAAATCCAATAAAAAATCGGGGTAACAGGATTCGAACCTGCGACCTCACGGCCCCCAGCCGTGCGCTCTGACCAAACTGAGCCATACCCCGTTAAAGGCTATTATAACAGATTTTTCCCAAAAGGGAATACCCAAATTTATTTTTTTTAAAATTAAACAACAAAAGCAGGATTTTTCCCAAAGCAAACGGCATTGCCATGGAACAGTACGGTACGTTCTGACAACATGAAAATTCTATAAAATTTTCAAAAACCAATTGACAAAAAAATAACATAGTGTATATTTAAATATGATGAATTTTCAATGAAAAAACAGAACAGAAACCATAATTTAAGGAGGATATTTTCCATGGCAACAAAAGCGTATTACCCCATTGAAGAAATCGGCGCTGGAAAAGTCGGCTTTTCCAAAACCCGCTCCATTATTGAAGGAGCATTTTATGGCAATAATGTTGTAAAAGTAAGCACGTTACGCGAAGCATACGAACTTGCAAAAAATTCCCCGGGTACGATTTTAACGGATATGCCTGTATATAGAGGCGAAGAGTTCGGTCTGGACAAAGACGCGAAAGTTCTTTTGTTTAACGACGGCGCCGTAACAGGGCGTTATGCTGCAGCGCGCCGCATCAAAGGCGAGCCGGGCGTAGATGCCGCGAAGCTGGACAAGGTGGCAATGGATGCGATTTATGAATCCCGCTGGAAGACGTTATACCATGCAGAAGTATTTGTAGGTCTGGATCCGGAATTTATGGTAAAGGCACATCTTTTGATTCCGGAAGGGGAAGAGAACATCATGTACAACTGGATGTTAAACTTCCAGTATATGTCAGACGAATACGTTAAGATGTATAAAAATTCCAAGCCGGTGGGCGACGGAAAAGAGCCGGATATTTATATTTTCTCCGATCCGCAGTGGATTCCGCAGGAACGGCCGGATGTTGATTTTAGCTGCTTAAGCGATCCGTTAACCTTATGCTACTTTGATACCGCAGAAAACTGCGCATGCATCCTGGGTATGAGATATTTCGGTGAACACAAGAAAGGGACCCTGACGATGGCGTGGGCAATTGCAAACCGCAACGGTTACGCTTCCTGTCACGGCGGACAGAAAGAATATACGTTATCGGACGGCTCCAAATATAGATCGGAAGAGCGTCGTGTAGGGAAAGAGTGTGGTACCTTGTGTA
>CAMSEJ010000214.1 GCA_947057405.1 uncultured Roseburia sp. | reverse complement strand
GATCATGCCATGTGACTGGAGTTCAGACGTGTGCTCTTCCGATCTCAGTAAAAGGATTGCCAGTCGTTGTTTCAGCTTTTTCATGAAATTCCTCCGCTATCTTTTATGCTTTTTTTCAGTATAGCATAAATCGGGCCAGGCTTCAAGAATTGTTTGACCGCCGATCCAAAAAGCCCGGAAGCCAATCCAAAAAAGCCGGATTGCCCTCCGGGCGCGCCGCTTACCCTTTAAACCCTTCCGGAAGCCCCTTCCAGCGCCTGCGCAGAAGATAAGCCGCGTCTTTCGGCTGCCTGTCCCGGGTAAACACGCCCTTTTTGTTCCCGTTTACCCGAAGAATCCCCTCCGTCGTCTGGAAATCCGCAAAGTTCCAAATCTGCTCCCCTTTTATAAAGTCATACGAATCAAACACTTCATTTGTCATGTTTAAATATTCTTCCTGGTATTCCTGGCTCCACATCACGGACGGCAGCTTATGCTCCGTCCCAAGCGTATCCGTCCCGTATTCCGTAAAAACAAACGGCTTATCCAGATTTAACGCCTTCCACGCATCCATTTCCTTCTGGAATAAAAGCCTGGCCTGAGAAATTTCATGCCCGCCCTTTACATACCAGCCGTAATAGCGGTTTAATGCGATAATATCGCTGAACCGGTAGCATTTACAGGTATCCGGCAGGGAGTTCATAATCAGCGCGAACGTCCGCGGACGCTTCTGCACATCCAGCTCACGCGCCAGATCAAATACTTCCTTAAAATACGGCACGGCCGCTTCGTCCGTTGTTTCCGGCTCATTCAAAAGGCTCCACGCAATGACGCACGGATGGTTTTTATCCCTCGTAATCAATTCTTCAATTGCCTTTTTATGCGCTTTTAACAGCATCGGCGTCGTTTCCTTTTTGAAAAACGCCGTCTTTTTCCCGCTGCTCGCCTCCATAAAATTCATCAGGCTCTCAAACAGCCCGACCGCCGCCACTTCGTCAATCACCAAAAAGCCTTCCCGGTCTGCCATCTGGTAAATCTCTTCGCTGTACGGATAGTGCGCGGTACGGAAAGAATTGGCGCCAATCCATTTCATCAACTCAAAATCGCGCTTCATTACGCCGATATGAAAGCCCCGCCCCACAATGTCGCTGTCCTCATGCTTCCCGAATCCTTTTAAATAAACCGGTTCCCCGTTTAACAGGATAGACGTCCCCTTCACTTCCACCGTCCGGATGCCGATTTCCTGCGCATACTCGTCGATCAGCGCGTCCCCGTCCAGAATCCTTATTACAAGGCGGTACAGATACGCGTCGCGGACACGCCACAGACGCGCGTTTTCCACCTTCATCACGCCGCTTTTGCCTGCCGACGCCGCCACCTCGCGCCCTTGCTCGTCGTAAAGCCGCAAGACCGTTTCATGCTCTCCGGTCGTTTTCACCTGATAATGAAGAAAAGCGTCCTTGCCCGCAATCTCATAATCCAGGTCAAAATCAAATACGTATTCCTTCGGAAGTGCCAGCAAAAACACCGAACGCTGCAGCCCGGAATAATTAAAGAAATCAAAATACGGCTTATTCATCTTCCGCCCGTCCGGCAGCGTAAGCGTTTCGCCGCAGGGGATATTCGTTACCGTCAATTCGTTATTGACCCGGACTACGATTTGATTGTCGGCCTGATACCGGACCACCCCGGTGATATCCGCGCAAAACGGCAGGAAACCTCCCTCGTGCTCTGTGATTTTCCTGCCGTTTACATAAACTGCCGCCCGGTGCGTGGCGGCGCCAAAACGCAGGAACAGCTGACTGCCCTCCCACTCTCCCGGCACAAACACCTCCCGTTCATACCAGACGTCGCCCGCAAACTCGCGGATATTCTTTTCGGTATAAAAATCCTGAAAACTTGCCGGAACCGGAATCCTGTCCTCTCCCGGAATCCCGTCCGCAAAGCCGTCTTTTTCTCCGGTACCGTTCTCGTCTAACCAGAATTTCCACATCCCGTCTAGTGAAACTGCCCGCCTTGACGCGGTCGTCTTTGGATACAGCATGGAATTTTCCAACATCTCAATTTCCTCCTGGATTGTCATTTTTCCATAGTATATCCATACGGGCAGGTTCCCATACGCCCCTTTGCCGGCGCAGCCCGCCGAAACTCTAATGATGGAACAGCCGTATTCCCGTAAAGCACATCACCATCCCGTATTTGTTGCAGGTTTCAATCACATGATCGTCACGGATCGACCCGCCCGGCTGCGCCACAAACTGCACGCCGCTTTTGTGCGCCCGCTCAATATTGTCCCCAAACGGGAAAAACGCATCCGACCCGAGCGTCACGCCCGACATACGGTCCAGCCACGCCCGCTTCTCTTCTCTTGTAAAAACAGGCGGCTTCTCTTTAAAAATATGCTCCCACGCGCCGTCGGAGAGCACGTCCATATAATCCTCGCCGATATAAAGGTCAATCGCATTGTCTCTGTCCGCACGCCGGATACCGTCTATAAAAGGAAGCCCCAGTACCTGCGGGGACTGCCGTAAGAACCAGTTGTCTGCCTTCTGCCCGGCCAGCCTGGTACAGTGGATACGGCTCTGCTGTCCCGCTCCAATCCCGATTGCCTGCCCGTCCTTGACATAGCAGACGGAATTGGACTGCGTATACTTTAACGTAATCATAGAAATCGCCAGATCGATTTTGGCCTGCTCAGTCAGTTCTTTGTTCTCTGTTACAATATTGCTAAAAAACGCGTCGTCGATGCGCAGTTCATTGCGCCCCTGCTCGAACGTAACGCCGAATACCTGCTTTTTCTCCACCGGATCCGGCTCATAATCCGGATCGATTTGGATTACGTTGTAATTGCCGCCCTTTTTGGCTTTCAGGATTTCCAGCGCCTCCGGCTCGTAGCCCGGCGCAATCACGCCGTCGGACACCTCGCGTTTGATAATCAGCGCCGTCGCCTTGTCGCAGACGTCGGAAAGTGAAATAAAATCCCCAAACGACGACATCCGGTCCGCGCCCCGCGCCCTCGCATACGCATTGGCAATCGGAGTAAATTCTATATCCATGTCGTCCACCCAGTAAATCTTACGTTCCGTATCCGTAAGCGGAAGCCCGACCGCCGCTCCGGCGGGCGATACATGCTTAAAAGAAGCCGCCGCCGCAAGTCCGGTCGCCGCTTTTAACTCCCGCACCAGCTGCCAGCCGTTAAACGCATCCAGAAAATTAATATAACCCGGTTTGCCGCTTAAGACCTCAATCGGCAGATCCCTTCCTTCCACGTAGATACGCGACGGCTTCTGGTTCGGGTTGCATCCGTATTTTAATTCTAATTCTTTCATAACTGTCCCCCTATTGGTTTTTATTGATAATCCTGGTTTCGTAACTTCCGTCGGACAGGCGGATAAACCGCACAAACAAAGAAACCTTGTTTTCTTCATTCAGGCTGTCCCATACCCTGCCGGTAAACTCGTCTATGCCGCCTTCAATTTTTACCCTTTTGGGTTCGCCCTCAAAGCTTGGCAGAGGATTGCCGTCTCCCATATAAGTATGGATAAAGCGCCCCTCCCCGTCCGCCGGATGCTCGTATGCAAACGTATAGCGGCTGCAGGAATCGGGATTTCCGTCGCTGCTTTTTAAAATGGACATCGCGTAATTGTACGTCTCGTTTTCTATGTGCAGAATACCCGAAATGCGCGGCGTATAATTGGGCGCGTCCGGTTCAAATTCACGGGTGCGCAGCGTCTGCTCAAAGGTCTGCTGCCGGTCCATCCCTTCATAAATGGTATCGGTCTGATCCCCGTTTGTAACGATGGTTTTATTCCCTAATACCCGGACCGGGGCATAGATAATCAGACTGGGATCACTTAATTTCGCCGGATCATACGCTTTGGTGCGGATGCCCTCCCCGTCTTCTGCAAACACGCGGTTGCGGCTGTTTTCACTTCTGCCCATAATAAAATATGCGGTTACGGCATACTGGCCGTCCGCGCTTTTACCGATCACAATCCCTCTGCCGGGGTACGGATTTTGGTTTAGCTGGTTCTCTAATGACAATAATTCCATAATTATCCTCCTGTATTTTTATGTGCTTTTATGCTAACACAAAATGTAATTTTTTTCAATGAGGTGGCGGTTTCTTTGTTACATATGGATTCCGGCATAGACTTTACAATCCAGGTATGATATACTCTTACATAGAAACAAAACACCCAAAGAAAGGAGTTTGAATCAATATGGAAACAAATGAATTATTAAAATCCATATCCGATCTCATGGATCAGAAGTTGGAACCAATCAATGAACGATTCGACAAGATAGACGAGCGGCTTAACCGGATGGACGAACGGCTTGACCGGATGGACGAACGGCTTGACCGGATGGACGAGCGGCTTGACCGGATGGACGAACGGCTTGATAAGGTAGACGAACAGTTTGACAAGGTGAATGAACGAATTGACAAAGTAGAAACCCAGCTCAAACGTACCGAACGAAATTTAAGATATACCATACGGGAAAGCGAGAACTTAATCCTGCAGGAAGTAGACGACGTACATATTTTATTAGACAAACATGTAAATGATAAAACCGTACACGTAGCATAACAGCCAAAAAGAATGGCGGAGCGTATCGTGTAAAATAAGTTGTTTTTTGGAAAGAAACGGCTCCTTTTGATAAGAATCAGGATATGATAATTCTTACCAAAAGGTAGTGTAAATAAGTTTGTGTTTTTGGAAATAAATGGCTCCTTTTTGGTA
>CAMSEJ010000213.1 GCA_947057405.1 uncultured Roseburia sp. | reverse complement strand
GGAAAAAAGGGCAAGGAGGTCGTCTATGTAGATAATTTGGGCAAGGTCGTTGAAACGAAGGAGCGCATCGAGCCTTCGGTCGGGAACGACGCATGGCTGTCTGTTGACGCCGATCTGACCAAAACGGTATACCAGCTTCTGGAACAGGAAATCGCCGGGATTGTCGTCGATTCGATCCGGAATGTGAAGAATTACGATTCCTCTAAGATTACCCGGGCAACGGACGTTATTATCCCGATTGACGACGTTTATTTTGCCTTAATCAATAACAATGTACTCGACATCGATCACTTTTCCAAAAAAAATGCCAGCGCCGCAGAGCAGGAGGTTCATGCCGCGTTTCTGTCCAAGCAGTCCGCGGTCCTTGACGGGATCCAGGCGGAGCTTACCGCGGAAGCCTCCACGCCGTTCGGGGAGCTGGAAAGCGAAAATGAGGATTATATCTCGTTTATCATACGGATGTTAAAGGACAAAGAAATCCTGGTGGAAGATAAGATCAATAAAGAAGATCCTGCGTACGTTTCGTGGGCAAACGGCGAAAGCAGCTTAAAGGATTACTTAAATTACGCCATTGCAATGAACTGGATCGATATTACGCAGTTTTCCATCGACGAGAAATATTCGGATTCCAACGAAATTTATCTGGCTCTTTTGAATTTTATAAGGGAAGAGCTGACGGGCGACCGGGCGTTTACCAAGCTGATTTATAAATATATGATCCGGCAGAATCAGATCAGCGGGACGCAGCTTTGTTTAATTCTTTATGATCAGGGTGAGCTCAAACGCGACGAAGAACAGATCGCGGCGTTGACATCCGGCAGCATCTCGTCTTATAATTTCATCAAGGAACGGATCCGAAATCTGGAAATCACGCCGGCACAGCTTGCGCTCGATCCCTGCAGCGGATCCTGCGTCATTACCGATGTGAATTCCGGGGAGATTTTAGCGCTGGTTTCTTATCCGGGATTTGATAACAACAAATTTGCCAACAGTGTCAATTCCTCTTATTTTAACAGCATCTGGGAGGATTTGTCGTATCCGCTTTTAAACCATGCGACACAGGAGCGGACGGCGCCCGGATCGACCTTTAAGATGGTGACGGCCACCGCCGGAATGTCCGAACAGGTCATTGACACTTCCATACAGATTCTGGATGAAGGCCGCTTTACGCGTCTGGAGGAAAAAGGGCCGACCTGCTGGATTAATCCGTCGAGCCATGGGCTGATCAATTTGTCGGAAGCAATCCGTGACTCGTGCAACTATTACTTTTACGAAACGGGTTACCGCCTGAGTCTGAGCAACAACATTTACAACGAGAAAAAAGGAATTGCCGCCATTCAGAAATACGCGTCCATGTTTGGATTAAACGATCCGACCGGGATTGAGATATCGGAGTATGCGCCGCAGCTTGCAGACGAGTATCCGATCACCGCATCCATCGGACAAAGTAACAACAACTATACGACCACGCAGCTTGGCAGGTATATTACGGCCGTTGCCAACCGCGGCACGGTATACGAGGAAACTCTGTTAAAGGAGATAAAGGACGCCGAAGGGAACGTGATCGAACAATTTGCGCCCACTGTCAAAAATCAGATCGACGTACTGAACGTCCAACAGTGGGATGCCATCCATTCCGGCATGCGCATGGTGGTGGAGAATCTGGATTGCTTTAAGAATTTCACCGTTCCGGCAGCCGGGAAAACCGGTACGGCACAGCAGGTAAAAAACCGCCCGAACCACGCTTTATTTGTGGGGTTTGCACCCTGCGACAATCCGCAGATTTCCATTGCGACCCGTATCACGCACGGATATACTTCGCACAATGCAGCGGACGTGTCCAAAGACATTCTGGCATATTATTTTAAGACGGCAGATAAGAATGAACTGGTAAACGGAAAAGCAAAAAATATAAACGGCAGCTCAAATACAGTTACGGATTAAGAAACAGGAGGGTTTTATGTCACAGCCGGTTATCATAAAGAGCAATCAATACGGCATACATCTGATTTTAGATCCCGATCTTCCTTTTGAAGAGCTATTGGATCGCATCCTGGAAAAGTTTTTGGGATCGGAAAAATTCTTCCAGAACGCCCATGTGGCGATTTCCTTTGGCGGAAGGGAATTGTCCGGGGAGGAGGAATACCGGATTGTAGATACGATCTGCAGCAGGACAAGCATCCATATTATCTGCATCATTGACCAGGATGAAGCACGGGAGCAGTATACCAAGCAAAGGGTAGAGCAGTACCTGGCTGCAGAATCGGAAAATACAGGCAAATTTTACAAAGGAACGCTCCGTTCCGGCCAGGTGTTGGAATGTGAAACGAGCATTATTATTATCGGCGACGTCAATCCCGGCGCAAAAATCATTTCCGTAGGGAATATCGTGATCCTCGGCGCTTTAAAGGGAATTGCCTATGCCGGGGCTTCCGGGAACGAAGGATGCTTTGTCGTGGCGCTGGATATGAATCCGGTACAGGTTAAAATCGGGAACGTAATCGGCAGAAGCGAGGACAAGGGCATTTTGGCATCCATCCGGGAACGGAAAAAGACGGCAGCAGAGCCGCAGATCGCCATTGTATCGGACGGGCGCATTTTAATTGAGCCAATTACGAAGAGCACATTTCAGAATATATAAATTTCAGGAGGGTTTGAATCATGAGTGAAGTAATTGTTATTACATCCGGCAAAGGGGGCGTTGGCAAGACGACGACAACTGCCAATGTAGGGACAGGCTTAGCGCAGCTAAATAAGAAAGTCGTATTGATCGATACGGATATCGGCCTTCGGAACTTAGACGTGGTCATGGGCCTGGAAAACCGGATTGTCTACAACTTAGTCGATGTCATTGAAGGCAACTGCCGCATCAAACAGGCATTGATTAAAGATAAAAAATATCCGAACCTTGCGCTGCTGCCAAGCGCACAGACCAGGGACAAGTCTTCCGTTTCGCCGGAACAGATGAAAAAGCTGACGGACGAGCTGCGGGAAGAATTTGATTACATACTGCTTGACTGTCCGGCAGGAATCGAACAGGGATTCCAGAATGCGATAGCGGGCGCGGACCGCGCCATTGTCGTGACGACGCCGGAGGTATCTGCTATCCGTGACGCAGACCGGATTATCGGCCTGTTAGAAGCAAACGAGATCCGGCAGATCCAGCTGATTGTCAACCGCCTGCGTATGGACATGGTAAAACGCGGGGATATGATGACGGTCGAGGACGTATGTGAAATCTTATCCATTAATCTGATTGGCGTTGTGCCGGATGACGAACAGATCGTAATCTCTACCAACCAGGGAGAACCGCTTGTCGGTTCGGACGCAATGGCAGGAAAAGCGTTTGCCAATATCTGCAGACGTATTTCGGGGGAAGAGGTGCCATTTTTGGATTTACAGAAAAAAGCGGGGGTATTTGCCAAGTTAGCAGGATTGTTTAAATGAAGGAGAAGGAGGAGAAAATGTCATTAGTTGACTTTTTTAGAAGAAAAAACTCCGGCGATGTTGCAAGAGACCGCTTAAAACTGGTCCTGGTATCTGACCGTGCGAACTGTTCGCCGGAAGTTATGGAAAAGATTAAGAATGATATTATTAACGTAATTTCCAAATATATGGAAATCGAAACGGAAGGGCTCGACATCCAGATCACACAGACGGAATCGGAGACCGACAACGGCAAAGTGCCGGCGCTGTATGCCAATATTCCGATTAAAGGGATGCACCATACTTCCGGAAGATAAGAGGACATTTGATTTATGCTGAAACGATATAAGCTCAGGAACTACAACTTCAGGCTGGTTTTTTACGTGACGGCGCTTACCGTGCTCGGAATTTTCGTCATTGGGAGCGCAAAGCATTCGGTACAGGATAAGCAGATCCTGGGCTTATGCTTAGGGCTTGTCGTCATGGTGATTCTTTCCGTGCTGGATTATTCTTTTATCCTGCGTTTTTGCTGGCTGTTTTATTTCGGCAATATCGGGCTTTTGCTTATGGTGCGGTTTATGGGGGAAAACACCAAAGGATCGACCAGATGGGTGAGCATTGCAGGCATCCGGTTCCAGCCCTCCGAGCTCTCCAAAATCATCCTGATCCTGTTTTTCGCATATTTCTTCATGAAATACCAGGAACAATTAAATACGTTGAAGATTCTGGCTCTTTCCTTTCTCATCGCAGGCGTTACGCTTGTCCTGATTAAGATCCAGCCGGATTTGTCTACAACGATTGTAACCGCGGTGATTTTTGTCACGCTTTTGTTTATTGCCGGACTCAGCTACAAAATCGTGTTCGGCGTTTTGGCGGTCAGCATTCCGGCCGTGATTATATTTATCAGCCTGATTTTGCAGCCGGATCAGAAAATACTCGACGCGTACCAGTACAAGCGGATCATGGCATGGCTGCAGCCGGAAAAATATGCCGACGCGGCGTACCAGCAGCTGAATTCCAAAATGGCGATCGGCTCCGGGCAGCTTTTGGGCAAAGGGTTAAACAACAGCGAAATCACTTCCGTCAAAAACGGCAACTTCCTCTCCGAGCCGCAGACCGACTTTATCTTTGCAATTGTCGGGGAGGAGTTGGGATTTGTCGGGGCAGTCGCCGTACTGGTGCTGCTGCTGCTGATTGTACTGGAGTGTATTCTGATGGCACGCAAAGCAAAGGACCTTGCCGGACGGCTGATCTGCTGCGGTATGGCATCAGATCGGAAGAGCGTCGTGTAGGGAAAGAGTG
>CAMSEJ010000212.1 GCA_947057405.1 uncultured Roseburia sp. | reverse complement strand
CAGACGTGTGCTCTTCCGATCTCGTGTCCTCAATCTTGCTATTTGAATCAACCTGATCGTTGCTGTAACGAAAAATCTGTCTAATCTGCTCTTCATCATATCCAAAATATCTTTTTTTCTGCCCCATCATTTCCTCCCTTTTTTATATGATACAGATATTGCAATCTTTGCATATTCTGTCTATATCCACATTAAATCTTTGATATAACTCATAATTTTTTCTGTTCATCTGATTCATGGACGGATTCCAGACTTGCGCAAAGTATTTGTCAGGATTATTTATAATCAATATATTCCGCACAATTTCATCCAACGATCTCCACTCAACCCTTCGAAGCTCTTGCTCATACGCCAAACACACCATTTCATTCAATTCTTTTATTGTACGTAACCCAAATAACTTTAATTCATTCAGGATCAAATCCATATCCCGGAATACCTGCGGTGATATATCAGGAAACTTCCATTCCATAAACCGTTTCAATGACATTGAATTTATTTGATGTTTCAGGCATCCTTTTTCGATTTCCTGCTCCATTTTACTGACATAACGATCAAAAGATTCTACATAGGTATCCATCTCCAGGTCTGCCAGTTCCAACATCCCCGCCAGTAAGTTCTTTCTTCGTTCCAGGTCTTTTGGCAGCTCGCCTTCAAACTTATAGCCCTTCTCGTGCGTAATTTCAGACCAGGTATGAGCAATTAAACTCGTAATCTGGATTTCACACTTTAAACCTTTAAAATTCTCATTTTCCGGCATCCGAACTCTGTCTTCTCCCAAAGATACCACATAATGATCTCCGCGGTAGCCCACTTTGTCATTTCCCAAAGTAAGCGTTTTATCAACAGAATTTTGGATATCTACCTCAAAACTTTTTGCAATTATCCCTGCAATCAAAGGGATATCTTTTTTGCTGTAGGTTATGATTCGCACGCCGGCTAAATCTGTGATTTCACTCTCTTCATTATATTTGTCTTTTTGAAGCTTTTTCCTCAGACTTTCCGTTTCCTTTGCACGTTTGGAATAAGACGCAATTTTTATATCCGGATATTCCTATTTTACAATTGCTTTCAAAATATTAAGAACCTGTTCCGCAAATTCTTTATAAAGAATACGCTTCTTAGAATACTCTTTAATCCGTTCATCCACATATTGCTCATTCATATATTGCCTGCCCCCTATCTGTTCTAAACAATCAACAAAATGAGACTCCGTAAGTATAACACATTGCTATTCTAAATTCAATCTTGTGGTATCAGAAAACGGCAAATTTAGTAACAGTTTGCAGCCAGCATAGCAGAATGGCAGGGAATCCAGAGGGCTAAACTGTTACCAATTTTATACACCCTGCCTTTCCCATGGCTGATTATTGAAGTTTGAGATCCGAATATCTGCTCTCCTCCCTAAAAAACCAGCTTCCGCAAGCGCTGCCTGTCAAGAATTACAACATTCCCCCGATTTACCGCTACTATCCCTTCCCCCTCAAAATATTTCATCATTCTCGATACCACCTCACGGGCGGACCCCATATACCGGGCGATTTGTCCGTGTGTCAGCGGAATTGTATCGGAACGAAGCCTTGCCGATTCATCCAGAAGGAAAATTGCGAGCCGCTTATCCATACTGAAAAATAAAATCTGCTGCATAACCCACATCACATCCGAAAAACGGCTGACCGCCATTTCCAGCGCAAATATCTTAATCTGCGGATTGCGTTCCGAAACCGCAGCAAAAGCGGGACCGCCAATTACAAAACAATCGCTCTGCTCCTCCGCATCCAAAAGCACCTCAAATGTAACGGCTTTCAGCACGCAGGAAGCGGACAGCATACACAAATCTCCCTTGTGCAGCCGGTAAAGCGTAATCTCCTTTCCCTCCTCCGACATAATATAAAGCCGAAGACTTCCGGAACGAACCAAAATCAATCCGGAGCATTCACTTCCGTCATGGATATTCCGCCCCTTTGAATAAGTGAATGGATACGAATTCTGACAGATATATTCCCTGTCCGTGTCCGATATTGTATTCCAAAACGGAAAAACCTCCCGATAAACCGATTCAAACATTCTTCTTTGCCACCCTTCTTTTTAAATTTACAATTCCGTTTTCATTTCCGTCAGCCAGATTTCGATCATCTTCCATAAAAAGATACGTTTCAGGTCTCTGCACCTGCCTTTCGCATGTCATTTTTTTGCGGAACTGATTTTATTATAGGCAGTCACGGAACTGATTACAAGAGGCATTGCAAAGCGAATGTGCCGTATCTTGTCCGCTCCCCTGTTTCGCCTTAATATTGATACCGCCCCCGATATTTTACAAACAGAACCGCAGACAACACCAGCGCCATCCCTTCCGCCGCCGGCGTCGCCAGCCAGATGCCGTTCACCCCAAACAGCACAGGGAGGCTCCACATGGCAGCCATCATAAACACAAAAGAACGCGAAAAAGCGAGCACCGCAGATACCCTGCCGTTCGACAGCGCGGTAAACATCCCGCTGACAAAAATATTAAAGCCGATAAAAAACAACGCCAGAGTGCAGACTCGGTTCCCCGTTACAGCCAGCCCGTAAACCGGGTGATCCGGGCTGGCAAACACAGATACCATGGATTCCGTCGCTGCAAAAGAAACCGCTGCCGTCACGAATGAAATAACCACAATCACTTTCAGGCTGACGGAAACAAGCTTTTTCAGCTTCCCGTGATTTTTCTCCCCGTAATAATAACTCACCATAGGCGCCACACCATAAGAATATCCCGTATAAAGAGAGCTTGCAAACATAAGGACATACATGATTATGGTCACGGCTGCAATACCGTCTTCCCCCACATACTGCAGCATCGTCCAGTTAAACATCATAGTAACGATCCCCGTGACCAGGGCGGTTGCCATTTCAGAACATCCGTTGGATGCTGCATTGGCCAGCACCTGGAACCGGAACACAGGCTTCGTAAAATAAAGCAGGTTTGTCCTGCGGCAGAAAACAAACAATCCGGCTACTGCCGTTACAGAATATCCCATACCTGTTGCAATCGCCGCACCGCCGATTCCCAGATCCAGCACGGCAATCAAAACATAATCCAGTACCATATTCATTACGCCTCCCGTTACCGAACAGACGAAAGAAAGCGCTGCCTTCCCGGAGGCAATCATATACAGGGTAAAATTGTTCATCAGCAGAATCGGCACCGTAAAGAGCAGATAACGGCTGAGGTATGCCGTGCAGTAGCCCGCCACCTCTGCGGACAGCGCCATCCTTGCGAACACGCCGTCTAAAACGGAATATCCGAGAATGCACATACCTGTGCCGACTGCTATGTTGACAATAATCAGAAACGTAAAATCCTCTCTGGCCTCTCCGGTTTTATTTTCTCCCATCTTTTTCATAATTACCGCGCTGCCTCCGGTCGCGAGCATAGTAGAAATCGCAGTGACCAATTGAATGACCGGGGCGGTCAGATTGATTGCCGACAACGCGTCTGTACCGATCAGATTTGACACAAACAACCCGTCGACCATTGTGTAAAAAGACATAAAGACCGACATTGCGATGGTAGGAACGGCAAATTTTAAAATATTCCGCAGAGTAACCGGTTTGCTGTAAGCGTTTTGTTGATCCATTTTTTTCTCCTTATCTGCTTGTTTTTTTCCATTACATGCCCTATAATAATCCGTACAGTAACTGTACGGTCAAGAGGTAATTTGAAAATGGAGAAAAAAAATAAACTGCTCACCATCGGTCAGTTTGCCGCCCTGCACGGCATCAACAAAAAAACACTGATGTGGTACGATGAAATCGGACTGTTCCATCCCGCGGCCGTCCATCCCGAAAACGGGTATCGGTATTACAGCTATTATCAAAGCTCTATACTGGAAACGATTTTGCTGCTGCGGGAATTAGATGTGCCGATTGCTGAAATCCGAACATTTATGAAAAACCGCTCTGCCGCCAGTATGGCACAGCTCCTGCAAGAAAAGATCGAAGAGTTAGACCGGGAACTGACACACCTGAAAGCCGTTCGGAAAACACTGTCCTATCACCGCCAGAATATGCAGACGCTGCTGACAATGGATTTATCAAAAATCAGCATGGTACAGAAAGAAGAACGGCGTTTTGTCACAGTGGACATCCGTTGGGATACTTCTTTTGATCAACTGGTAGAACTGATTACTGCCGAAACCAAAAAATATCAGCTTCGCCGGCTGCACGACGCTTCCTATGGAACAATGATTGCCGTAGAAAGCCTGTATCAAGGCAATTTTGAGGATTATTCTAAAATGTTTATCGAGATACCGTTTCCTATAAAGAAAAGCGGATTACACACACAGCCCGCCGGAAATTATGTGCGGGCATTTTACAAAGAGTCCGCCGAAAACGCGCTGCTGTGCTACCGGAACATATTTGACTTTGCCGCAGAGCACAGTCTTGTGTTATCGGGATATTCTTATGAAATTATTATCAATGAAAATGTGATAGAGCGACAGGAAGATGCCCTTGTCCAGATCGAGGTTCCCGTAAAGCCAAAGCAGCACATATCCTGTAAATCACTCAATGACAGCGCAGAAAGCACCGTTGACGGCTACTCGGATGCTCCGCGCTTTTCTTCCTGACAGCCATCCGTTTCTCGGTTTATGCCGTAATCCGCCATGAGCTGCCAGCGGAACTCTTCGTCCCCTACGGCACGCATTAAATCCTCCAGACGTCCGTCCTGTATCAACAACGCATTAGATCGGACGAGCACACGACTGAACTCCAGTCACATGGCATGATCTCGAATGCCGTCTTCTGCT
>CAMSEJ010000211.1 GCA_947057405.1 uncultured Roseburia sp. | reverse complement strand
GATCATGCCATGTGACTGGAGTTCAGACGTGTGCTCTTCCGATCTCGCCGGAAAACGGAACGGTCCGGGTATCCGTGTATCAGGAAGCGCTGCCCGGGGATATTTCCTGTGTCCGTACCCATTTTACGGTGAGCGATACGGGGATCGGTATGTCAGAGGAATACCAGAAGGAAATATTTGAATCTTTCAGCCGGGAGGACAATACCCGCGTACAGAAAACAGAGGGTTCCGGGCTTGGAATGGCAATTACCAAATGTATTGTAGACGCGATGGGCGGCGCCATTTCCGTGAAAAGCGAGCAGGGGAAGGGCAGCGAGTTTCACGTTGTTTTGGATCTGGCAAAGGCAGCGGAGCAGGAGCCGGATACGGTGCTTCCCGGCTGGAACATGCTTGTAGCGGATGAAGATAAGCGGTTGTGCATCAATACGGTTCGTTCTCTGGCGTCAATCGGCATTCGTTCCGACTGGTGCCTAAGCGCCGAAGAAGCAATGGAACGGATTGCAAAACGCCGCGGAAATGACGGGTATCAGGCGGTTCTTCTGGGATGGAAATTGTCGGACATGAATGGGATTGAGGCCGCCCGTGCAATCCGGCAAAGCGGTGCACAAAACGGTCCGGCCCTGCTGCTTTCGGCCTGCGACTGGAGCGGGTTGGAAGAAACGGCCCGGGAAGCGGGAATTTCCGGATTTATCAGCAGGCCATTGTTCCGGTCTGTTTTATCTGACGCCCTGAAAGCGTTTGCGGGGATGGATGTGCAGGTTGCCGCCCTTGACGAAACGGCGCCGGATCTGTCGCTTCGGGGGAAACATATTTTACTGGCGGAGGATAACGAGCTGAACTGGGAGGTGGCAAAGGAATTGCTTTCTGACCTGGAAATGAATTTGGAATGGGTTGAAAACGGGCAGATTTGCGTGGCAAAATTCAGGGAATCTCCGGTCGGATATTATGATGCGATTCTTATGGATGTACGTATGCCGGTAATGGACGGATATGAAGCAACCAGAGCCATCCGGGAAATGAATCGCGAGGACGCCGGGCTTCCCATTCTTGCCATGACTGCCGACGCTTTTTCGGAAGATATTCAAAAGTGCCTGGCGTGCGGGATGAACGACCATCTGGCAAAGCCGATTGATATGCAGGCCGTCGTATATAAATTAAAAAAATATCTGAAATAGGAGGTATTTGCAGACAGAAGGCAAATGCCTGCGCGAACTGCCGCCGCACCGGTTTTACCGGGACAGGCGGCAGTTTAATCTTAAGAAATTATTAATCAATTCCTTCTAATATCTTTATTGCCCGTTTTCCCGTGGAATGCTACACTAAGTGTATCAATTGTATTAATACACTTAGGAATGGCGTCTGCACACCGTTCCTTGGGACAGGAGGTTATAGGATTGCTGCAATTAAATTACAGGGACGCAAAGCCCATTTACGAGCAGATCAAAGACGGAATCCGTCATTTGCTGCTGTCCAATGCCATTTTGGCGGACGAAAAGCTGCCGAGTGTCCGGGAGCTGGCATCGAATCTGGCAATTAATCCCAATACGATCCAGAGAGCGTACCGCGAGCTCGAAGCAGAAGGCTACATTTATTCCAAACAGGGAAAAGGCACGTTTGCGTCTGAGGCGTCTTTTATCCACAAGACGAGGGAACAGGAGCTTTTGACCGCGTTTGATCATGTAGTGACCGAGCTGTTTGTACTGGATGTGACCAGAGAAGATTTGGGACAGCGTATGGAAAATCTGGAACAGGGGAGGGTGGCGAATCATGGTTGAAGTAATGGATCTGGTAAAAGAATTTGATGGGTTCCGGGCGCTTGACAGCGCGAACATGAATGTAAAAAAGGGAGCAATTTACGGTTTGGTCGGACCAAACGGTGCGGGAAAGTCAACGCTTTTAAGACATCTGACCGGCGTTTACCGGCCAAATGCGGGGACGGTAAAAATAGCCGGAGAGGAAGTCTATGAAAATCCGAAGGTGAAAGCAAAATTTGCATTTATCCCGGATGATATATTTTACTTTATGCAGGCAAATACAATGGAGATGAAGCGTTTTTATCAGGGAATATACCCGGATTTTGACGAAAAAATGTTCATACGCCTGATGGAATATTTTCCGACGATCAACCCGAAGAAAAATATTCGAAGTCTTTCGAAGGGGATGCAGAAACAGGTTGCATTCTGGCTTGCGGTCTGCATCCGCCCCGAGCTTTTGATTTTGGATGAGCCGGTGGACGGCCTTGACCCGGTGATGCGGCGCCAGATTTGGAGCATTGTTATGGCGGATGTGGCGGAGCGCGATACGACGGTTATTGTATCCTCCCATAACCTGCGTGAATTAGAAGATGTCTGCGACCATGTCGGGATTATGCATAAGGGAAAGGTCATGATTGAGCGCTCCTTAAGTGACCTGCAGGGAAGCGTATGCAAAATCCAGGTGGCATTTCAGGCGGAAATGCCCAAGCTGCCGGAAGGATTTGACGTACTGCATATGTCCAATACGGGAAGGGTTTATACCCTGATCGTCAAAGGGGATCCCGCCGAGGCAAAGGTGCAGCTGGAAAAGATGCACCCTATGTTAATTGATATTCTTCCGCTGACACTTGAAGAGATTTTCATATATGAATTAGGAGGAGTGGATTATGAAGTCAAAGACATCTTATTTTAATAAGACGATTTTTAAGAAAAATATCACACACTACTGGCCGATTTGGGGAATCATTCTTTTTTGGAACCTGTTTCTTTTGCCGATTATGATTTATGACAGTTCTCTGCAGTACCGGTATTTCACCAATATGACGCAGGCGCAGCTGGAGCAGCAGCGTTTGAATGATATTACCTCCCTGCTGCAGGTTTATATCAGCCCGGGACTTTTGTTTGTATTTGCACTTGCTGCGGTTATGGCAGTGTTTTCCTATCTGTACAGTACGAGGACGGCATATACGTTTCATGCGCTTCCGGTTACGCGGCTGCAGCTGTTTGTGACCAATTATCTTTCGGGTCTTCTGTTTTTGGTGGTGCCGGAAGCAATCGGTTTTCTGGCGGGAACGCTTGTCAGTGTGGTATGCGGGTACACAAGCATCAACTATCTGTTTACGGGACTTTTGTTTGCGATGGGCGTCAGTTTTTTCTTTTATACGTCCACGGTGTTTGTTGCCATGTTTACCGGGCAGCTGTTTGCCGTTCCGGTTTTGACTCTGATTTTGAATGTGCTGTTTGTGGGCAGTAAGTTTTTGGGTTCGGCTATGGTGGAGATACTTTCGTATGGGGTGGCCTGGGGATTTTCGAGCAGCAGGCTGGATATTTTATCGCCGATCGTATATCTGATCCGCGAGACCGGTATCCAATTTGAGTATTCGGATCATACTACGGTTGTCAGCGGTTTTTACGGTGCGAAGGCAGTGGCGGGTTATGCGGTGGCTGCTCTTGTATTTTTGGCTGCCGCTTATTATGTGTACAAAAAAAAGCATGTGGAAACGGCGGGAAGCCTGATTTGCGTCCCCTGGATCAGTCCGATTTTCCGGTGGGGCGCGGCGCTTTGCGGAGGATGCCTCTTTAGTATGGGATTTTGTTCCATACTTGGCATTGTATCGAATAAGACATTATTTGCAGCGGTTTTTGTGTTTGCCGTTTTGTTCGGAGCAGTTTTCTTTTTTGCGGCGCAGATGATTCTGTAAAAGGGCTTTCGGGTTTTATGAAAAAAGAGGCTGGTAGAGTACGGCATTTTTACCGCGGCGCTTTTTGTGCTGCTGCTGGGGATTGAGTACGATTTTTTCGGACAGGAGAAAAAAATGCCGGATTTTGCCGATGTGGAAAGCGCATATCTTTCCGGAGCTTACGTTGTCGGAGGGGATGAGGAGGAGATAATCCGGGAGGTATTGGATATTCACAGCCAGATTATCTCATCCAAAAAAGAATTTGAAGAATTTGAGGATCAGACCCGGTGGATAGACGGCGACGTGCTTGCGGTGTCGGTCAGATATTATCTGAAAGACGGCTCTTCCATGCGGCGTTCCTATCATGTGCCGGCGACGGAGGAAATGCTTTCGGATCCGGACAAGGTGGCCGGGAAGCTGGCAAAGCTCAGCAAGCTGCCGGAGGTGTATTTGGATAATCTGTTCGGCGGGGATTACGAGAATGTGCTGATTAAAGAAGGAAGTATGGATTTTTACGGAGAAGACGGAGATTATGAGGAATGCCGGATTTCGGAGGAGAATGCAAAGAAGCTGTACCAGGCGGTGATCCGGGATGCCGAGGAGGGAAATTTTGAGCAGCTGATTCAAAACGGGCTGCGATACCGCGATATGGAGGATTCTCTGGATGAGACTTTTTATAATACGCTTACCATTCAGTATGTGCTGAAAAATGAATCGAACGGGAACCGGAAAACGCGCAACAGGGAGTATAATCTGTGGAGCCCGCAGGGGGCGGCTGTCATTACATTTGATAAGAGTTGTAAAAATGTAATTGCGGCGCTGATTGATACCGGGGTAATTAAAGGAGAGGATGAGCTTTATACGAGGGAGGAAATGAATCAGAGAGGGGAGAAGACGGAGACAATGCTTGTGGATTAGAGAGACAGGAAGAGAAGGCAGGGCGTGCAGACGGGAAGCATGCCCTGAATTTTTGCTAGAGCGAACAGTGTTGGCAAAGTTCCGTCAGCCAGAGGACAGGGGATGCGGCGTTCGCTGTGTGACAGGATAAAACGGCTCTAAAGTATCCCGTTTATGTACTCGAATGCTGACGCAACCGCCGGAAACGCGCCATCCATGGCGCATTCCGGCTTGCCCTG
>CAMSEJ010000210.1 GCA_947057405.1 uncultured Roseburia sp. | reverse complement strand
GATGCCCAGCAATGCCCTGCCATGGATGGCAGGGCAAGCCGGAATGCGCCATGGACGGCGCGTTTCCGGCGGTTGCGTCCGCATTCTTGTACGTAAACGGGATACTTTAGAGCCGCTTCATCCTGTCACACAGCGAACGCAGCATCCCCTGTCCTCTGGCTGACGGAACTTTGCCAACACCGTTCGCTATAGTACTCCGCCATCTGCACCTCCCACCTAACGCAAGATTTGCACCAAATTGTTCCCCTGCACTATACCCCTTCAAATCTCCCGCAAGCCCCGCAAGGCAGCGTCAGACCGCTTGCCAGCACTGGCAGACCGACTTCGTCCGCCGTAACCTTCCCACGGAACCGCCGCATCTCCACGCCCAGCATATAAGCCAAAACCGCCGGCTGCAGCCCCGTTGTATAAGAATTCACCACTACAAACAAAGGCTTCTCCGCAAGCAGCTCCACACACAACCGCAGAAATCCATGGATCGACCCCTCCATTTTCCAGACCTCCCCCTTCGGTCCCCTGCCATAGGACGGCGGATCCATAATCACCGCATCATACCGGTTTCCCCTCCGCAGCTCCCGCTCCACAAACTTTACACAGTCGTCCACAATCCAGCGGATCGGCGCATCCTTAAGCCCCGACGATACCGCATTCTCCTTTGCCCAGGATACCATTCCCTTTGACGCGTCCACATGGGTCACCATAGCCCCCGCTGCCGCCGCCGAAATCGTAGCTCCCCCGGTATACGCAAACAGATTCAGCACCTTCACGCGCCTGCCGGCGCTGCGGATTTTTTCCGCGCACCAGTCCCAGTTCACCGCCTGCTCCGGGAACAGCCCGGTGTGTTTAAAATGAAACGGCTTCAAATGAAACTTCAAATCTCCGTAACAAATGCTCCACTGCCCGGGCAGATCAAAAAACTCCCATTCCCCGCCGCCCTGATTGCTGCGGTGATAATGCGCATTCCTGCGCTTCCAGCCCTTCACCTCCTTTTTGGTATTCCAGATCACCTGCGGGTCAGGCCGTACCAGCACATAATCCCCCCACCGTTCCAGCTTCTCCCCGCCAGAGCAGTCCAGCACCTCATAATCCTTCCAGTTTCTCGCTATCCACATATCCAATCCTTTCCTTCCTGTATTTGCTTGACAGCTTTATTCGCGCACCCTATAATCAATACCATATCACCCACATGCGAAAGGAGTTTTTATGGATATCAATTACGAATTATACAAAGTGTTCTATTGCGTCGCCACAACGCTCAGCTTTTCCGATGCAAGCCGGCAGCTCTTCATCTCCCAGTCTGCCGTCAGCCAGTCCGTTAAAACCTTAGAACGCAAACTCGGCCAGCCGCTTTTTGCCCGCAGCACCAAAAAAGTACAGCTTACCCCGGCAGGCCAGATCCTCTTAAAACACATTGAACCTGCTATCCACCTGATCCACCGCGGAGAAGACCAGCTGGCAGACATCAAAAACTCCGGGCTCGGACAGCTCCACATCGGCGCAACGGATACCATCTGCCGCTACCTGCTTGTCCCCTATTTAAAACAATTTCATGCGAAATTTCCCAGCGTCCCGATCAAAGTAACCAATGCCTCTTCCCTCGCCTGTGCCGGCCTGTTAGAACAGGGCAAAGTGGATCTGATCGTAACCAACGCGCCGAATGCCCGTTTAAACCACTCCTATGTCCAGAAAACCATTGCCGTTTTCCGCGACGTATTTATTGCCAATCCCGCATTTTTCCGGCTTGACAGAGAACCGATCTCCTTCCGGGAGCTAAAAGAGCACCCCATCCTGATGCTCGAACCCAAAAGCGCCACCAGCGAATTTCTGCACTACCTGTTTTTAAAGCATCAGTTAGAACTCATCCCCGAAATAGAGCTCAACAGCAACGACCTGTTAATCGACCTTGCCCGCATCGGGCTCGGCATTGCCTTTATCCCGGACTACTGCCTGGCCGAAAGAGATCCGGATCTTATCATCCTGCATACCAGAGAAGAAATTCCGGCCCGGCATGTTGTCGCTTCCGTCAATACTGCCCTTCCGTCCGCCGTTTCCACGGAAGAATTTTTAAAGCTGCTCCCAGAAGCGTAACACAGCCTGCCCGGCATCCTTCTGGCTGCAGACCGTATACGATTCCCACTCTTTTGGGAACAGGCGTAAGGAGCTGCTCTCTAAAAACCGCTCATCCAGCAGTACAATTACTCCGCGGTCGTCCGCCGTGCGAATCACACGTCCCGCCGCCTGCAGCACCTTATTCATTCCCGGATAGCGGTAAGCATAATCAAACCCCTCCCCCGCCCGCTTGTCATAATAATTTTTCAAAATCTCCCTCTCATTTCCAACCTGAGGCAGCCCGGTTCCTACAATCAAAACACCAATCAGCCGCTCCTCCTTCAAATCAATCCCTTCCCCAAAAATACCGCCCATCACACAAAACGCCACCAGCGTATCTTCCCGCACCGCCTCAAATTCCAGCAAAAACGCTTCCCGTTCCGCCTCCCTCATACCGGCCTCCTGCAGCAAAACCTGCACTCCCTCCGGCATCACCTGCAAAAACTGCTCATATACCTGTTCCATCAGCCGGTAAGACGGAAAAAACACCATATAATTTCCTTTTTTCGCCTCCGCAACCAACGCAATATACGCCGCCATCTTCTGAAACTCCGCTTCGCTCCGCCTGGTATACCGGCTGCTGACATCCCGCCCAATCAAAAGCAGCTTCTGAGCCGCGTCAAACGAAGTATTCGCGTACACCGCATAATTGTCATCCTTTGTACTGAGCATTTCCTTATAGTATTGGATCGGCAGAAACGTAGCCGAAAAAAACACCGTTGCACGCCCTTTGTCCAAGCACTTCTGCAGATTGTACGACGGATCCACGCAAAACAGGCGGATCAGAAACCTGCCGTCCTCCCCGTGCTCCCCATAAACTACATACCGTTCGTCCACACGTTCATATATATTCAAAAAATTCCGCAGGTTCAGGTAAAACTCCGACACCTCTTTCTGATCCGGCACATTCACCCCTTCCTGCAAAAAAGCATCCAGCCGCTCCATCAGACGAAGCAGTGCAAACACAAGAGCGCTGATTCCTTCCTCATACACCCGGTATGTATCACATTCCCGTTTATACGACAGCAAAAGCCGGTTGCAGCGTGCAAGCTCCTGTTCCACGCGCGAATCCCGCCCCTTTAAAATCTTTTTCAGCGCCAGAAAATCCTCCTTGTAAATTCCTGCGCTGTACATTTCCCTGCCCCGCTCCACCAGGTTATGCGCCTCGTCCACCAGAAAAATATAATTCCCCTTCTGCCCCTCCGCGAAAAAACGTTTCAGATAAACATTCGGATCAAACACATAATTGTAATCGCAGATGATATTATCCGACCACGACGCCACATCCAGACACAGCTCAAACGGGCAGACCCGAAACCGTTCGGCATATAAAAGCAGTACCTCCCGGTCAAAAAAATCCTCCCGCAAAAGCAGATCATACACCGCATCGTTAACCCGGTCAAAATGCCCCTTCGCATAAGCACAGTGCACCGGATTGCAATCCATTTCCCCACAGAGGCAAAGTTTCTCCTTTGCCGTAATCACCGCCACCTTCGCCCGGTAGCCCCGTTCCCGCAGTAAGGAAAACGTCTCCTTCGCCACCGTTCCCGTAACCGTCTTAGCCGTCAGATAAAAAATCTTGTCCGCCAGCCCCTCCCCCGCAGCCTTCACAGCGGGATACACCGTTGAAAGCGTCTTTCCCGTTCCGGTAGGCGCCTGGATAAACAGCGTTTTCTTCCGCAGAATCGTCCGGTACACATCCTGCGCCAGCTCCTTCTGCCCCTCGCGATATGTATACGGAAACAAAAGCCCTGCGGCAGACAGCATCATTTCCCGTTTCCACGCACACTGAAAATCGGCCCACTTCCGGTACTGCGCCGTCAGCCCGCCAAACCATTCCTCCAGCTCCGAAAACGAAAATTCCTCATAAAACCGCCGGATCTCCTCCGTTTCCAGATTGCAGTACGTCATCTGTACCCCGACCCGCCCAAGCCCCTGCTCCCGCGCATACATATAAGCATAACACATCGCCTGCGCCTGATGCAGAAAAACCGGCCCCTCCAACTGCGCCAAATTCCGATACACACACTTAATCTCGTCTATAACAACCCGTTCCCGCACACTGCCGCATCCCTTACAGCCATCCAAAGCCGCACCTGTCCCCTGCGCAGAATTCCCCGATCCCGACTCTCCTGCTTTTGCAGAATTATCCGGCTCCGACTCTCCTGCTTCCGCAGAATTCCCCGATCCCGGCTCTCCTGCTTTTGCACCTTTGCGCACTTCTGCCTCCCTGGCATCCGCTGCCTCGCGGATAATCCCGTCCGCCCGTCCTTCAATCACAAGCACATACTGCTCCGTTTCTATTTCTGTCTTAAGCGGCACCTCCGCCTGATAAGAAGCCCCCATCCGTCTCTGGATGTTCCGGTGCATCTTACTGCCCTCCTGCATCGCATCCGCCCTTGCCGATGCCCCCGTCCGGTTATCAATATCCCCTGTACGCAGGATAAATTCCACCAGATTTCGCACCGATATCTTGATTACCGGAAGCCCTTCCATATCTAATCTACACCCTTTTCGTCTTTCTCGTTCCTGTTTTCTATTATACCTCAAAAAACAAAAAAAGAAAGCATAATGATCCGCTTTTCCGCCAGATCAGAATGCCTTCCAAAAACAAATAGGTCCTATCATCTAAGCCACTGCATAATTTTTCAGCATTTTCTCAAGATCGGAAGAGCACACGTCTGAACTCCAGTCACATGGCATGATC
>CAMSEJ010000209.1 GCA_947057405.1 uncultured Roseburia sp. | reverse complement strand
CGCCGCATCCCCTGTCCTCTGGCTGACGGAACTTTGCCAACATTGTTCGCTCTAGGAGTGAACAGTAACATACAGCTTCAAACAAACATTTCATCTGCCGCAAAAATATCCCCGAAGCTCCCAAAGCCCGCTTTGTTCCACCGTATCCCCTTCCTGCAGCAAAACGGAATCAAACCTGTAATCTTTTTCTGCCCGGACCGTCATACGATACCCGATCCGCTCCATCCACCTGCCGCCGTACCGGATCTCCTTTAACCGGACATCGCGGATCGCGTCCCGTCGGATCACGGCTTCCCGCCTCCATCCAAAACACAGCTTCTGGTTCCATCCCTTCGGCAGATACCTGATACATAGTTTATCCCCGTCATCCCGCACCATAACCTCACAGCAGGTATGCTTCACACAGGGCAGATGAATCAACACATCATAAGCAATTATTCCGTACAGCAGCGCCGCGCCTAAAAAATCGCTTTTTACGGCAAACGCCAGTCCTGCGCAGCCGCCCACACAGCAGGCAAACGCCAGAATTTTTTTCATACGCCAGCAAAAAAAGCTTCCCAGCATAAGCTTTGTACGGCCTTCTTCTACGCCCCGCATCTCTTTTTCAGTTCTTCCCACCGCCTGTCCACCTCCGCCTGGAACGCTTCGATCAAGTATTCATTCCCCGGCAAAAACAAATGGCGGAACCTGCCCTGCAGCCTTAAAAACTCTTCCAGCGGCAGCTTTTCCTTCGGCTGGTAAGACAGTTCCCACCTGCCGTCTGTTACCTCAAACAACGGCCAGTAACACGTCTCCACCGCCATTTTGCAGATCTGAATAATATCCGGCGCCTCATACCGCCACCCTCTCGGGCACGGCGCCATAATATTCAAAAAAGCCGGCCCCTTCGTATAAATCGCCTTTTCGGATTTTTGGTACAAATCCATCATATTCCCGATAAACGTCGTCTGCGCCACATAGGGAATATGATGCGCCGCCATAATCGCCGCAAGATCCTTTCTGCCCTGCGGCTTGCCGTTTGAGCGGCTGCCCACCGGGGTCGTCGTCGTGTCCGCGTACATCGGCGTCGCGGAAGAACGCTGGATTCCGGTGTTCATATACGCCCCGTTGTCATAGCAGACATACACCATATCATGCCCGCGCTCCATTGCGCCGGAAAGCGACTGAAAGCCGATGTCATACGTCCCGCCGTCGCCGCCGAACGTAATAAATTTATATTCTTCCTTTATTTTTCCCTTTTTCTTTAACGCATGATACGCCGTTTCCACGCCGCTTAACGTCGCGCCCGCGTTTTCAAACGCGCTGTGGATATAGCTGTCTTCATAAGAGGTGTACGGATAAGTAAACGTAGACACCTCCAGGCATCCGGTCGCATTGCCCACAACCGCCTTATCACCCGGCCGCAGCGCTTTTAACACGTTCCTGACTGCAATCGTGCCGCCGCATCCGGCGCACAGCCTGTGCCCCGGCGCAAGGCGCTCCTGCCTTTGCTGGTATTCTTTAAAACCTGTCTGGCTCATCTTACGCACCTCCTATTCCCGCAAACCGATATAACGGTACTCCTGCCCGTCCCGGTTCCCATTTGCCGCAATTTCTTCCAGATCCGCAAAAACCTGTCTGGCGTCCTCTACCGTATAATCCCTGCCGTTTAACCCGTAAACGATTTTTAATACCTCAGCCTGTCCCTTTGCCTGGTATAACGCGGCGGACAGTTCCGCGGCCAAAGGCCCTCCGTTTGCGCTAAAGCTTTCACAGCGATCCAAAATAGCAACCGCCCGGCAGTTACGAAGCGCCCCGGCCAGTTCTTTTCCCGGGAACGGACGGAACACGCGCACCTTTAAAAGCCCCGCTTTTTTGCCTTCGGCGCGAAGCAAGTCAACCGCATCCTTCGTCGTGCCGCAGGCGGAACCAATCGCAACAATTGCAATTTCGGCATCCTCCAGCCGGTACGCTTCAAAGAACCCGTATTTTTTGCCGGATATTTTTTCAAACTCCGCCGCGACGTCCAAAATCACCCGCCCGGCGTTTATCATCGCCTGCGCATGCGCGCGTTTGGATTCCATTCCGTAACAGGAAACCGCATACGGGCCGACCGCCATAGGCTCGTTTTCGTTTAACAGAAAATGCTTAGGATTGTATTCGCCGACAAACGCTTTTACGGCCTCATCCTCCAACAGCTCGATATTGGAAACGCCGTGGCTGATAATAAACCCGTCCTGGCAGATCATAATCGGCAGCATCACGTCCTTATGCTCCGCAATCCGGTATGCCTGGATAAAATTGTCATACGCTTCCTGGTTGTCCTCCGCATAAATCTGAATCCAGCCGGAATCCCTTGCCCCCATACTGTCCGAATGCTCGCAGTTGATATTCAACGGGCCGGACAACGCGCGGTTTACCAGAGCAAGCGCAATCGGCAGGCGGTTTGACGCCGCCACATAAAGCATTTCCCACATCAGCGCAAGTCCTGCGGAAGAAGTCGCCGTCATCGTCCGCGCGCCCGCCGCCTCGGCTCCGATTGCCGCGCTCATTGCGCTGTGCTCGCTTTCCACCGGGATAAATTCCGTATCCATTTCCCCGTTTGCTATGTAAGAGGACACAAACTGCGGCAATTCCGTAGAAGGCGTAATCGGAAACGCCGGCATCACGTCCGGATTTATCTGCTTCATGGCATACGCCACGGCTTCATTGCCGGACATTCTTTGTTTTATACCCATTTTATTTGCCCTCCTTCATTGAAATCGCCCCGAACGGGCAGGCCGCCGCGCAGATTCCGCAGCCCTTACAGTGATCGTAATCAAAATCCAGACGCTTCCCGTCCCGCACCGGGATGGAACTGTCCGGGCAATACGGTACGCAAAGCAAACACTGCCTGCATTTCTCCCATTCCACAACCGGGGTATCCGTCCGCCATTCCCCCGTCAGAAATCCCTTAGATGTGGCAGGCTCATAGATGGAAAGCCCTTCCGTCAAATCCTGCCACCTGGTCGTCTCATGAATCTCCTTTGCCGATAACGCCATTTAAGCAACCCTCCTGTCAGCTATCTCTACACGCTTGCCGTCCGCCGCAAAGCTAATCTGTTCCACCGCGTCAAACGCCGCTTCCAGCGCTTTTTTGTTTCCCGCAAACACTTCCGGCTTTTTCTCAAATTTATGTTTTAAAGACGCTTCCATTTCCCGGAAAAACACGTCTTTTTCCAAAATCCCGGAAATCCTTACCAGCGCGGAAAGCATCGGCATATTCGGGAAATACTTCCCGAGCGTTTCCATGCAGACCTTCCTGGCATTTATCGTATAAACCGCCCCTTTGTAGCCCTTTAACAGCGGCAGGATTTCATCTTTTCCTTTTTCGGTATTAATCAAAAGCGCGCCGTTTGGGCTTAGCCCGGCAGTTACGTCCACACTGTGAAGCAGCGTATCGTCTACGACCACGACAAAATCCGGTTCATAGATATTGGAATGCACCCGGATCGCACTGTCGCTGATCCTGTCGTATGCCGTAACCGGCGCACCCATCCGCTCCGGGCCGTATTCCGGAAAGCCCTGCACGTATTTTCCAATGCCAAATGCAATATCCGCAAGCAGAAGCGCCGCCGTCTTGGCTCCCTGGCCGCCCCTGCCATGCCATCTGATTTCCGTTAAATGTTTCATTCTCATCTCTCCTGGTTTTTGAAATATTTTTGCAACCATGAGTATATAAAATTTGAAATCCGGTGTAAAGAAAAGCGGGGCAGAAAATAAAAAAAGAGGGATTTGTTTTGAATATCTTTAAAATTTTTTATATGAAAAAGTGATTGTTTTTTGATTTTAATTCTGATAATCTGATTGATCAAACCAAAAGAGAATCGTTTTCTGCATCCGTACACTCTGTGCCGGATGACGCATCTGCCTGGAAAGCCAAACTGCAGGGGCAGCTGTAAACCATATGGTTTTACCTGCCCCCCGTGCTGTTTGTCAATCAAACTTTCCTGCCTGCAATTCTTTCTCTAAAATCTGCTTTATAGATGGGTTATTTTCCTCACTCAATGCAGGCTGAAATGCCATGTAACGGCATTTCTGATACGGCTCTCCATCCAACAGAAAGGTAAATCCCATGATACATTTCGGATTACAGTCATCCGGATTGATAAGCCGTTTACAGACAGACGCTTTCTTAATTTCCTTTTTTACCTTTTCGGGCAGTGTGTCAAATTTCTCCGTTATCCTTTTTTCTTTGTTACGGGTATCCATACCTCATATTGTGCGTTTTGTGGGTCTGCATTGAAGTAAACCTCAATATCGGGGGCGTTGGCATATTCATATCCCGAAGCCGGAAGCCATTCCGTTATAACCCTCTGCTCCAGTTCCTGTATGGACCGGTTTGTACCCGTTCCGGAAAAGACGGCCCAATCAGAAGCAGGCACTCACGCCTAATAGTGCCATTGGCGGCGTATCCATCATTCCTGCCAGTTTCTGTATCGTTCCATTTACAGATGCCTCCTGCCACATATTCGGCACAACCATAAAGTTATTTTCGATTTCCTGATCAAGCGGCGCCGATATGCCAATGATGCGGAAGGCTTCTTTTTTTTCAATTCTGTAATTCAGTTCCGCCGCTCCTTTTACATCAATCCGAAACACAATGGGAGAAAAAGATTTCACGGACACGCCCTCGTCTTTCACGGACGATGGAGCTATCCCGTGAAAAGCCTGAAATGCCCTGTTAAATGCAGTCGGGGAACGGTAGCCGTACTTCTCTGCGATATCAATAATCCGTTCATCTCCACCCTGCAAATCCACCGCCGCTAAAGACATTTTTCTTCTTCGGATATACTCTGCCAGAGTGATACCCG
>CAMSEJ010000208.1 GCA_947057405.1 uncultured Roseburia sp. | reverse complement strand
CGCATACTGTCCGTCTAAAAATGTGCTGTCCTCGTGTACAATAAAAAACTGTGAGCTCGCGCTGTTATAATCCACGGATCTTGCCATGGAAACGGCGCCCTTTGTATGGGAAAGCGCATTGTCGTGCCCGTTCTCGGAAAACTCCCCTTCAATGGTGTTTTCGGAACCGCCTGTCCCGTTGCCGTCCGGATCGCCGCCCTGCATCATGAACCCTTCCATAATCCGATGGAAGGTCAGCCCGTCATAAAACCCGTCCTCTGCCAGGCCGATAAAATTCTCCGTTGTAATCGGCGCCGATTCGGGATCCAATTCAATGGTAATGGTACCGTAATCCTTCATTTCGATGTCGGCATAATACTTCTTTCCGCTTTCTGTCCCACTCTGCACGGCTTCTTCGCCTCCGCTGTCGGGCTGTGCCTTGCCGCAGCCCGATGTAATAAGCGCCGCTGCCATAACGCAAAGGCAGAATACCGCTGCCGCCAGCCTGGATGCCTTTTTTCGCTGCCATCCGGCAGCATGTCCTGTTCTTGCTTTCATGATTGCATTCACCTTTCCTATAAATTTTTCCAAAAAACAGTATAACAGCAAACCGCAAAAAATGCCCGGATTTCACAAAATGTTCAGATTTCTTTTTCAGGACATAAGAAACCCCCGCCCTGCCCGATTCCTCCGGGCAAAGCGGGGATTTCCTCCTGCCGGCTATCCGTCCGGCAAAATATCCGTCTGATACTTCTCAATAATCAGGCTCTGTATCCGCTCCCTCGTTTCCGAATTAATCGGATGCGCAATATCCCGATACTCGCCGTCTGCGGCCCTGCGGCTGGGCATTGCAATAAACAACCCCTTCTCACCTTCAATCACTTTGATATCATGCACCACAAACTCCTCGTCGATGGTAATGGATACAACCGCCTTCATCTTACCTTCTTTTTCAACCCTCCGGATTCTCACGTCCGTAATCTGCATAATCTCTCCCCCCTTTCCTGAAAAGATAGCTTATGCCTTTCTCCTTTACATCACATACCTGGCGTTCTCTTCACAAACTACTTTAATGCCGTTGTCCCCGCAGTAATAAGTATTCGCGCGCAATGTATTGCGGCTCTCTACAATGCAGTTCTCAATATGTGTATTGTCCCCGATATAGACATCGTTTAAAATAATGGAATTTTTAATCACGCAGTTCTTGCCAACAAACGCTTTCTTAAAGAGAATGGAATTCTCCACCTTGCTGTTGACAATACAGCCGCTTGCCACTAAGCTGTTGCGCACGTCGGAACCCGGATTGTATTTTGCCGGCGGAAGGTCGTCTACCTTGGTTGCAATCTTCGGTTCGTCGCGGAAGAAGAATTTACGCACCTCCGGCTTTAAGAAATCCATGTTGGTTGCATAGTAAGAATCAATGGACGCAATGTTGTTCCAGTAGGTCTTTAATTTATAACCGTAAATCCGCTTTAAGTTCTTATAACGGATTAAAATGTCGGAAACAAAATCATAACGCTCTTCTTCGGCGCAGCGCTCTAACATCTCAATCAGCTGACGCCTCCGGATAATATAAATCCCGGTGGAAACCGTGTTGGAGCTTGCCATCATCGGTTTTTCCTCAAATTCCACAATCCTAGATTCTTCATTCATGCGGACAACACCGTAACGGCTTACGTCCGTCCCTGCCGGCAGATCCTTGCATACAATGGTAATGTCCGCCTTTTTCTCAATATGGTAATCCAGTAATTCATTGAAATCCACTTTATACACGCAGTCTCCGCTTGAGATGATGACATACGGCTCGTGGCGGCGTTTTAAAAAGTCAATGTTCTGGTACATCGCGTCCGCCGTTCCGCGGTACCACCAGTTATTGGAAGCAGTCACGGTCGGGGTAAACGTATAAAGCCCGCCCTGCTTCCTTCCGAAATCCCACCATTTGGAAGAGCTTAAATGTTCGTTCAAACTTCTTGCGTTATATTGTGTCAGCACCGCAACCGTGTGGATGCGGGAATTGCTCATGTTGCTCAATGCGAAATCAATACAGCGGTAGCTGCCTCCGACCGGCATAGCCGAAACGGCCCTGCGGCTTGTCAGCTCCTGCATACGGTTACTGTTTCCACCTGCCAGAATAATCCCTAATGCCTTCATTTGCTTTCACCTGCCTTAATAATATATTCTCCTCCGGCAAGCATGCCGTCCGGATAATCTTCCGTTGCTGTCACGCCGGCAATTGCCGTATTCTTTCCAATCTTTACTTTAGACGGTATACAGGAATTTTCCCCGATGGTGACAAGGCCGAATGCATATACCGATTCGTTCAGCCTGCTTGGCGCTTCTTCGCCGATGCCCATTTCCACCTCGTCGCCGATTTCGCACTCTTCGGCAATGATTGCTTTGTCAACGGTGCAGCCTTTCCCGATATGCGTATCCCGCATAATGATCGAATCTCTTATCACCGTGCCTGCTCCGATGACAACGCCTGCTCCGATCACGGAATTGTGCACCTCGCCGTAGATCTCCGTGCCTTCCCCGATGATGCTCTTTTCAATCACCGAATCCGCAGAAACATACTGCGGCTCCACATTGTCTGTCCTGGTATAAATCTTCCAGTATTCTTCGTATAAGTTAAATTCCGGAATCAGGTCAACCAGCTCCATATTGGCCTCCCAGTAGGAACCCAGCGTTCCGACGTCTTTCCAGTATCCGTTGTACTCATACGCATACAGCGGCCTGCCGCCCTGGTGGCAGTACGGGATAATGTGCTTGCCGAAGTCGCAGTTGCTCTGATCCTTCATGGCGATCAGTGCTTCCCTTAACACCTTCCAGGTAAAAATATAAATCCCCATGGAAGCCAGGTTGCTCCTCGGATGCTCCGGTTTTTCCTCAAACTCCAGGATCTTTTTGTTTTCGTCGGTGATTACGATGCCGAAACGGCTGGCTTCTTCCATCGGTACGGGCATTGCCGCAATCGTAACGTCCGCTTTGTTCTCCTTGTGGAAATCCAGCATGACCTCGTAATCCATTTTATAGATGTGATCCCCGGACAGGATCAGTACGTATTCCGGATTATAGCTGTCAATGTAGCTTAAGTTCTGGTAAATGGCATTCGCCGTGCCGCTGTACCATTCACTTCCTGCACTTTTTTCATACGGTGATAAAACAGTCACGCCGCCGTGATTGCGGTCTAAATCCCACGGAATACCAATCCCGATATGGGAATTCAGCCTCAGCGGCTGGTACTGGGTCAAAACACCAACCGTATCAACCCCTGAATTGATACAGTTGCTCAGCGGGAAATCAATGATGCGGTACTTGCCGCCAAAAGCCACTGCGGGCTTTGCTACATTAGACGTCAATACCCCAAGTCTGCTTCCCTGTCCTCCTGCTAATAGCATTGCTATCATCTCTTTACGAATCATATCACTCACCTCTCGTCAATTTTGTATATGTGATAAAAAAATTATACCATACTTATAAATTTTTGTACAACAGTTTTCACAAGAAGATCGGCAGCATTTGTAATTTTTTGTAATTTTTCACGAAAATGACCGCCGGGCGGCTGCCTTTATTCAGTCACTATGATGGTAAAACCGCAAGGCAGACACCATGATTTATATTTTTTCCGTGAACCCGGCAAAAAATTCCCGCTTCCAATTTGCAAAAATACAATTGCCTGTTATAATATTACCAGATATTTTTTCAAAAAAACCAGAATGGGCAGGTACAGACTATGTATGAAATTGATTTCAAAAAACCAATCCACATCCACTTTATCGGGATCGGCGGCATCAGCATGAGCGGGCTTGCCGAAATCCTCTTAGAAGAAGGTTTTGCCGTCACGGGTTCCGATCGGGAAAAATCCGGACTTACGGATCGGCTTGAGGCAGGAGGCGCCGTCATTTCCTGCCCGCAGTCGGCAGACAATATTACGCCGGACATAGATGCCGCCGTATACACTGCCGCTATCAGGGAAGACAACCCGGAATATGCCGCCGCAAAAGCCGCCGGCATCCCGCTGCTCTCGCGCGCCGGGCTGCTGGGGCAGATGATGGGCAATTACCCGGATTCCATCGCCGTCGCCGGGACACACGGCAAGACGACCACTACCGCCATGCTCGCACAGATCCTGCTGGCCGCCAAAACCGATCCGACCGTTTCCGTCGGCGGGATGTTAAAGGCCATTGACGGCAACATCCGGGTCGGCCATTCCGGCACGTTTCTGACGGAAGCCTGCGAATACACCAACAGCTTCTTACAGTTTTTTCCCAAATACAGCATCCTTCTGAATATAGAAGAAGATCATATGGATTTTTTTCGGGATCTTGACGATATCCGCCGTTCGTTCCGGCTGTTTGCCGAAAACACGCTTCCCGGAGGCACCCTGATCGTAAACGGTGAAATTCCGGACTATGAGCTACTTATCAAAGGACTTCCGGTTTCCGCCATCACGTTCGGTCCGTCCGACGCATACGGCTGCTACCCGGCGCAGCTTACGTTTGACGGAAAAGGCTGCGCGTCGTTTACCGCAATGTGCCTCGGCAGGCCCTTAACGGACGTTTCCTTAACGGTACCCGGCATGCACAATGTCTCGAACGCCTTAGCCGCCATTGCCGCGGCCGCGGCCCTTGGCATTCCCGCAAACGCCATCCGTGAAGGACTTCTGGCATTTGAGGGAACCGGACGGCGCTTTGAATTAAAGGGCACCTTTGCGGACGGCGTCACGGTCATTGACGATTATGCCCACCATCCGACCGAGATTGCCGCTACACTGAACGCCGCCAGAAAATTTCCGCACAAACGGCTGATCTGCGTTTTTCAGCCAGATCGGAAGAGCACACGTCTGAACTCCAG
>CAMSEJ010000207.1 GCA_947057405.1 uncultured Roseburia sp. | reverse complement strand
CGAGATCATGCCATGTGACTGGAGTTCAGACGTGTGCTCTTCCGATCTGAAGTTTATCGGGCATCTGGATATGATGCGCTATTTCCAGAAATGCATCCGCAGGGCAGGCATTGACATTGCCTATTCCGGCGGTTTTAGCCCGCATCAGATTATGTCCTTTGCCGCACCGCTCGGCGTGGGGATTACCAGCGACGGGGAGTATCTGGACATTGAGGTGCATTCTACGGAAAGCTCGGCCCGGTCCCTTAAGGCGTTAAACGGGACCATGGCAGAAGGCGTACAGGTTGTTTCCTACCGGAGGTTAAAGGATACGGACAAAAAGGCAATGGCGCTGGTTGCGGCGGCGGATTATGAGCTTTACGTGAAGGACGGATATAAAGCGCCTGAGGCGGATTATGAAGCTGCCATTGAACAGTTTTACCGGAAACCGGACGAAATCCGGATGACCAGGCAGACGAAAAAAGGCGAAAAGACGATGAATTTAAAAAAGCTCGTTTATGACTTTCGAGTGATACAAAAAGAGAAAACGCCCGTGTTTTGCCTGAGGGTATGCACCGGGAGTACGGATAACTTAAAGCCGGAGCTGGTTTTGGAAGCGTTTTACGATTTTCTGGGGGCAGAGTACCAGCCGTCCGCCATTCAGATTCATCGGAAAGACGTTTACGGGACGATGCAGGGAGCGCTTGTTTCCCTGGGGGAAATGGGGGAGGACATTGAATAATCGGATTGTGATTACAAAGGAAACGATCCGGGGAAAGGAATGCTTTATCACCGCGATGCTGGAAGGAAACCGGCTGGTGGAGGTATCCTGCGATGCGGTCAGCGGCGGTTCCCTGCTGGGAAGTGTGTTTGTTGCAAAAATAAAGCATATCGCACGGCAGGCCGGAGCTGCGTTTGCAGAGATTGCGCCCGGGCAGACGGCGTATCTGCCGCTTGAGGATGTAAAAGCGCCTCTGATGGTCAGACAGAGCCGCGCCGGAAAGCTGACTGAGGAGGACGAGCTGGTTGTACAGGTGGTAAAAGAAGCGGTTCAGACAAAAGAGCCGACGGTTTCGACAGCGGTCAGCCTGACCGGGCAGAGCCTTGTGTTTACGCTTCAGAACAGGCTGCTTTCGGTTTCAAAGAAGCTGAGCAAAAAGAAACGGGAAGCCTTACGGGAACTGTTTGCGGATAAAAAGGAAGCCTGGTACGGGCTGATTGTCCGGACAAACGCGGCAAATATTCCGGCCGAACGGCTTTTGGAGGAATTTGAAACGCTTTTGGCCGAATTTTCGGCGATTGCCGTGCAGTATCCGCACCGAACCTGTTACAGCTGCCTGTACCGCGCGCCCGCGGGGTATCTTACCGGCGTGCGGGATCGCCTGCGGTTTTGCCCCGGGCAGGTCATTACGGATGACGCAGAGGTGTATGAAAAGCTGCAGCGGGAATTTGGCAGCGGTGCATCCCTGCAAAAGGAGCAGATTCTGCTGTATACGGATCCGGCGGTTTCTCTGTCCGCGCTCTGCGGGCTTAAGGGAAAGCTGCAGGAGGCGCTGCAGGAACGCGTATGGTTAAAATCCGGCGCTTATCTGGTGATAGAACCGACGGAGGCGCTTACGGTAATTGACGTAAACAGCGGGAAGAATGGAAAGGGGAAACCGGAAGGGTATCATCTGAAGGTGAACTTAGAAGCGGCAGAGGAGATTGCAAGGCAGCTTCGGCTGCGGAATATTTCGGGAATCTGCCTGGTGGATTTTATAAATATGGAATGCAGAAAAGAGCAGGAAGCGCTGGTGCGGGTGTTAAAGGCCCGTCTGGCGGACGATCCGGTTCCGGCGGATTTTGTGGATTTTACAAAGCTGGGGCTTGCGGAGATTACAAGAAAAAAGATCAGAAAGCCGCTGTGGGAGCAGGTTCAGTGACGACACTAAAAGCCGTATGCAGGCAGTAAAAACGGGCTGCCGGGAAATGATTTTTCCCGGCGGCCTGTTTTTATGTCAGCGGGCGGCCCGGTAGATTGCGGCAATGTCCGCTTTGTTTAATTTTCTGACGCCGCCGATGGTCCTGGTCTGCCTAAAGCTGCATTTTTCCGCGAGCGAATCAATTTGTTCGTCCGTTAAATCAATGCCCAGCTCACGGATGGAAACCGGCATGTCCAGAGAACGGTAGAAATCCTCCATGGCGCGGATGCCCGCAAGTGCAAGGGATATCGGCCCGTCATGATCCGCCTCGTTGATTTGATGCACCCGGGCGGCGAACCGGGTAAATCGGTGCAGATTGTCCCGGTAAATATACCTCGCAAGGCTGCCCCATATGGCGGCAAGCCCCGCGCCGTGCGCCACGTCATATACGGCGCTCAGCTCATGTTCAAGCTGGTGGGCCGCCCAGTCGCCGGCTCCCGTGCCGCACCCGGTGAGCCCGTTGTGGGAGAGGGAGCCTGCCCACATGACCTCGGCGCGGGCATTGTAGTTGTGCGGGTCTTTTTTCAGTGTTCCGGCGCATTGGATTACCGTGCGCATCAGATGCTCGCTGATGCCGTCCGTAAGCTCCATATTTTCTTCCGGATTGAAATAGCGCTCCATGGTATGCATAAGAATGTCCACGCAGCCGCATGCCGTCTGATAAGCGGGAAGGGTACAGGTCAGCTCGGGGTTTAAGATTGCGAATTTGCAGCGCCCCAGATCGCTGTGGCAGCCGCGCTTTTGCCAGCCGTCTTCGTTGGTGATTACGGAAGAGTCGCTCATTTCACTTCCGGCGGCGGCAATCGTAAGGATACATCCCACGGGCAGGCACGCCTCCGGCGTGCGGGTGCGTGCATAAAAATCCCAGATCTCCCCGGTATCGGCCGCGCCGTATCCGATTGCTTTGGCGGAGTCAATGGTGCTGCCGCCGCCGACTGCCAGAATAAAGTCGATTTGTTCCGATCTGCACAGGGCAGCGCCCGTTCGCACGAGGGAGAGCCTGGGGTTGGGTTTGACGCCGCCCAGCAAAGTGTACGCAATGCCGGCTTCTTTCAGCAGCCCTTCGATGCGGGCGAGCAGTCCGGAGCGCATGACGCTGCCTTCCCCGTAGTGGATAAGGACTTTTGTCGCCCCGAACTCCTTAAGCAGTCCGGCGATCATGGATTCCGTATGCCTGCCGAACAGGATTTTGGTCGGTGTATAATAGGTAAAATTTTTCATGGTGTGCCAATCCTCCTTTGTGAAGTTATTTTAGCATCTTTTACGGGAAAAGGAAACAACCGATTGAAATGCATCCATTCTCTGTAGATTTTAGGGAATAAATGAAAAAAAGGTTGAAAATTCAATGCATTTAGTATAGAATTGTACAAGCATGTAATACCCAATTGTATTTAAGGAGGAAAATTATGATTTCAGCAGGAGATTTTAGGAACGGCATTACGATCGAATTGGAGGGGAATATTTATCAGATCATTGAGTTCCAGCATGTAAAACCGGGAAAAGGCGCGGCGTTCGTTCGGACGAAGTTAAAAAATATTAAAAGCGGCGGCGTAGTGGAAAAGACCTTCCGCCCGACCGAGAAATGCCCGCAGGCGCGCATTGACAGGAAAGACTACCAGTATTTGTATGCGGACGGGGATTTATTCTATTTTATGGATGTTGAAACATATGACCAGATTGCACTGAGCAAGACCGATATCGGCGATGCCCTGAAATTTGTCAAAGAAAACGAAATGGTAAAAGTATGTTCCCATAACGGAAACGTATTTGCGGTGGAACCGCCGTTATTTGTAGAGCTTCAGATCACCGATACGGAGCCGGGATTCAAAGGCGATACCGCGACCGGAGCGACCAAGCCGGCTGTTGTGGAAACAGGCGCTACGGTATACGTTCCGCTGTTTGTAAACCAGGATGATATTATTAAGATCGATACCAGGACAGGAGAATATCTGTCCAGGGTATAATAAAATCCCCACAAAAAGCCGCAGCAGCAGGGAAATTCCCCCGCTGCTGCTTTTTCGGATCCCAAAGCTTTAATGAAACTTTACTGCGGTGCCGTAAGCAATGACTTCCGCTGCGCCCTGCACCACGGCAGAAGAGGCATAACGGACATTGACAATGGCTTCTGCGCCGAGGGCCTGCGCTTCTTCTACCATCCGCTTGGTAGCCAGTGCCCGCGCTTCATTCATCATTTCTGTATAGGCTTTTAACTCACCGCCTACCAGTGTCTTAAATCCCTGGGAAATATCTTTTCCGATGTTTTTGCTCTGGATGGTGCTTCCCTTTACCAGGCCGAGCATTTCCAGTTCTTTTCCTGTAATGTAATCAGTATTGACTAAGATCATCTTCTTCACCACTCCTTATCTCTTCGATTCGTTCGAGTAACACATAAACAGTTACGGATGCAAGCGCTATGGGTATTGCGGCGATCAGAAATTTAAAAATCATGGGTATGCCCGGTAAAAAGAGGCACAGGGCGGATATAATAAGATAGTATGCCGCAAGGAGGACCGCAATAACAAGCGGTGCAATCATTTTCTTTCGGTGTTCCGGCTTCATGTATCATCCCCTCTTTGTGTTAGTATGTTAGTACAATAATATAATATACATGAAAGCAGGATCTGTCAAGTACGGATTCGAATTTTGCAGTATTTTAGGAAACGTTCAGCCTTCCGGCTTCTCTGTTACGCATTCTGATCAAACTGTCACATTCGTATAAATGATATCACAATTCATCCAAATTTCCCGGCAATTAGTATAAACGGCCCTCTGTATGAAACGGATAATTGGCAATTTAATACAAAAAAACCGCAAATAAATTCAGTTAGTGGGTGACAAACGATAGGGAAGTGTTGTATAATAAAAGATCGGAAGAGCGTCGTGTAGGGAAAGAGTGTGG
>CAMSEJ010000206.1 GCA_947057405.1 uncultured Roseburia sp. | reverse complement strand
GAGGTCCGCAGGACAAACTGGCTTTCGTATGACGAGGTGCTTTGCATGAAGCTGGCGGAGGAAATGCTGGAGGTCTATTATAACAGCGGACAGTTTGAGGTAACAATGAAGCTGCTGGAGGTTAAATATCCGGATGCGTTTGCGTTTTTTCTGGCGCTGGGGCAGTTTTATGAGAGAAACGGTTTTCTGGACCGGAACCATTCGCGTATCCGGCGGTGCGAATTGCTGCTTGCGTTTGCCGCAGAGGACGGCAGGATGCCGCGTGAGCTTTTAGAGGAGTCGCTGTTATTTGATTTGTATTTACGGGAGAATATGAAAAGCCGGCCGTCGTGGGCGCGCAGTCCGGCCGGGTTTGCGAAGATAACGCGGGCGGTTTGTAAAAATGGGACGTTATCACATGTGGAGCCGTTTTTTTATCATTTTCCGAAAAAGGAGGAGCGCACCGTCCGGGAATTGCCCAAACGGCTTTCGGAAGAGGTTTATGTGCTGTTTGAGTATGATAAAAGAGGAGCGCTCGATCATCAGGCGAAGGCAACAGAGCTGTAACGAACGATATGGGAGGAAAACAAGGTGAAAAAACGTACAAAAGAAATCTTAAACCGACTGGATCATGCCTATGGCACGGAATACGTCTGCTATTTAAACCACGAAACGCCGTGGCAGCTTTTGATAGCCGTTATTTTAAGCGCGCAGTGTACCGATGCAAGGGTCAATATCGTTACCAAAGATTTATTTGTCAAATACGATTCGCTTCAAAAATTTGCGGACGCTGACATAGAAGAGTTAGAACAGGATATCCATTCGATTGGATTTTATCACAGCAAAGCGAAAAATATTATTTCATGCGCAAAGACCCTGGTTGAAAAGCACGGCGGGGTTGTGCCGCGCAGGCTTGAAGAGCTGACGGCATTAGCGGGTGTCGGCCGAAAAACTGCCAATGTGATTCGCGGGAATGTTTATCACGACCCAAGCATTGTGGTGGATACCCATGTAAAGCGCATTTCAAAGCGCCTCGGCTTTACGGAGCAGGACGATCCGCAAAAAGTGGAGCAGGATTTGATGAAAGTGCTTCCAAAAGATCACTGGATTTTGTATAATATACAGATTATCACATTCGGGCGTTCCGTCTGCTCTGCCAGGAACCCCAAGTGCGAAGAGTGTTTCCTAAGCGATTTGTGTACGGCCGGGGACAGAAGGCAAAAGAAAGGGTAATCTATGGACAGACAATACGACAGGGTAAAAACAGGAAAGGCGGTACTGGGCGGGTTTTTACTGTGTGCGGCGGCCTATCTGCTGCTGCTGTTTTTTGTAAACCAACGGGTGTCGACGGTCGATCTGTCCGGCTGCGACACCGATGCCGCAGGGCAGATGGCGTATCGGATTGAAAAAATAGAATGCAGCTACGGGTATGTGGAGGTGCGCGGCTATGCATACGAGCCCGGAGTCAGCATTGATACGGCCGATACCAGGCTGTTAGCGCACGATCCGACGTCGGATGTATATTATATGCTTCCGACTGAGAACGTCAAAAAAGAAAAACTCACAAAAGAGGCGGACGATGGTTTTAATTATGATTACGCGCAGTTTCGCTCTGTTGTACGCGCAGCAAAGCTGCCGGGCGGGTGCCGGGCGTGTATCTGGTACCGCTGCAATGGGGAAAACAGGCTGATTCACACAGAGGAAGTATTGTTTTACTAGGGAGATGGAAATGCGAAAGGTTTGGAGCAAATACATTATACGTAAAGAGTATCTGCCGCTGTTGGTTTTTGCGGGCATTCAGCTGGTGTTCCATATTTTTATGAAGGAGCCGCAGGAATCGGATGCCATGTGGTTTTTTAGCAGGCAGCTGGATGCATATACGTTAAAGGATTATCTTGAGGCGCGTTATGCGGTCTGGTCGTCGCGGCTTTTGATCGAGGCGGTTTTGGTTTACCTGTCAAGGAGCATGTTCTGGTGGAAGGTGTTTGACTGGGCGGCGTGGGTTTTTCTGGCATGGTCATTTGCGGGCCTGTTTCCGGAGGAAAAACGGGAAACGGCTTCTTATCTTGTGGTCGGGTTTTTGTGCCTGTATCCGATCTGGGATCTGCGGACGGCGGGATGGATTGCGACGGGGGTAAATTATACCTGGCCGCTGGCGCTTGGCGTATATTCCCTTCATGGCGCGGCGCGTACCTGTTTCGGGAAAAAGACGCCTGTTTTTCTGTGGGTATTATACGGGCTTTGCGCATTATACGGGGCAAATATGGAACAGATGTGCGCCGTGATACTGGCGGTGAATTTTGGCGCAATCCTGTATTTTACCCTGGAAAAAAAGCCGTTCCGTTCGTATGCAGGCGTAGTCATGGGATTTGTGATTTCTTTGGCGGAGATCGTTTTTATTATGGCGTGCCCGGGGAACGGGGCGCGTAAAAGCCAGGAGATTATTAACTGGATGCCGAATTTTAAGTCGTATCATGTACTGGATAAGGTCAGTATGGGATTTCTGGATACGATGCACCATCTGGTCATGTCCGGGAGCCTTTTGGTTTTGTGCTATCTTGTGCTGCTTGCGGTGCTGGTTTTTCTGAAAACAAAACGGACGGCATTCCGTGCGGCGGCGGTGTTCCCGGTTGTTCTGACGGTATGGCTTTCCTGGTTTCCGAATACGGTAAAGGCCAATTTCCCCACGTTTTGGAAACTGATGGATAAGGGAGAATTTATCTGCGGCAGTAATTACCATGTAATGGCAAATTATATTCCGACAGTGCTTTATCTGTGCGTGGCCGGGTGTATCCTGCTGTCGCTTGTGGCGGTGTGCGGCAGTTATATTGAGCTGGTGGCACAGGCCGCTTTGCTGGCGCTTGGGCTTGCAACCAGAATTGTAATGGGCTTTACGCCGACGATTTACGTGTCGCAGGAGCGCACGTTTCTGTTTTTGTATATGGCGCTTGGGATGAGCGCGGTGTACGTTGCAGTGAACCATCTGCGGACGCTGCGGGAGAACCGGGTGGTCTGGGAGACGCTTAAAGTTGCGGGGGCAGTGCTGTTTACAGTGGGAATTGTGTTGGATTTGGCGGAAATCGGAATGGGGTAGAGAACCGGAGTCGGAGAAATGTAAAAATTTTATTAAGATGTGTGCGTACCTCTGAGTATATGTTACAATAACAAAAACACCTGAAAGGAGCTGCATTGATGATGATGAAAAAAGAACGGATTGACGCCTTTGATTTCATGCGCAGCGCGACGGCATGGATTATTGTGATATACCATTTTGCGTGTATCTGCAACACGACGCCCCAATACAGTAATTTCCCGCTTTTTTATACCCATGCGAACGGGGTCTGGGGGGAGAATACCAGTGTAAATGTGTTTTTTATGCTGTCCGGCGCATCTCTTTACTATAATTATCCTGCTATTAAGCGGGGCTCTTTGAAGCGGTATTATTTTACCCGTTTTAAAGGGGTATTTCCGATGTTTTATATGATCTGGTTCTTTCTTTATTACCAGAAAGCGACCGCAGCGGGGAATCTGTTTTATAACGGCAGCCCCAAATCCATGCTGCTGACATTGGGCGGCATGGACGGCTACCTTTCGTACCGGTATCCGCAGAATTATTACTTTATCGGCGAATGGTTTTTAGGCGCGCTTGTGTTCCTCTATCTTTTGTATCCGCTTCTGACCTGGTGCATGGAGCACTGCCGGATCCTTACGACGCTGCTGCTTGGCGCGGCAACGCTGTCGTTTCACTGGCCGAATTCCTTTTTCCAGATTCAGCGGGAGCGTAACCTGATTGTCTGTATGCTGGCGTTCTGGCTGGGGATGCTGTTTATCGAGTACCGCAAATGGCTGGAAAATAAGTGGGTAACCGTATTGTTCGGAGGCACTGCGTTAGTGTTTATCTTTGTAAAGGTGCCGCTGGATCCGTTTTTATGCGCGCAGACGATTGCGGTTGGTTTGTTTTTACTGTTTTACCATGCCGGGAACCGGGTGATGAGAATAAGCCGGATCAGGCCGTTTTTTACCTATACGGGCGGTATTTCCTATGCGATTTTCCTGTTGCAGCATGTTGTAATGAGTCAGATTGCAAATCTGTTCGGAGGAGACGGGCTGACCGTCCTGCAGGAAGTGCTGCTGCTGGTTTTAACATTTGTGATGATTTATCTGTTTGCGGATATCTGCACGCGTCTGAATAGGATTATGCTTGAGAGCAGGTGGTTTCGGAAGATTCAGGGGTACTTTGTGTGAAACTTTTCCGCTGCGTTCATTCGTATATAGGATAGTACGACACCATATTCAAGCATGTAGAAAGGAGCGGCTATGTCTGGTTATGGAATAGATATAAACAGCATGTCAAAAACGTACTCTTACCTTGCAAAATGCAGTACCTCTAAGAAAAAAACGTCCTTTGGCACCGATTTTGCGGATAACATCGCAGGTAAACTGGAAGCGGCCAACCGTCCACAGGCGGTTTTGCCAAAAGATATGACCATGGAGGAGTACAAACAGTACATTTATGACAAAATATCGCAAATACCACTGCATCCCTCGCAATCCGGCTGGCAATGGCATGTGGAGATTACGGAAGAAGGCTTTGAGGCAATGAAACAGGATCCGGCATATGAAGCGCAGATCTTACGCACAATCCGTGCCAATTTTTCATTCTGCGATCCTTATCAGTCCTGGAACTATTCGGTTCTGCATTTTGGGGCGACGGAAGAAGAATCTTACGGAAAGAGTTTTGGCGGCGGCAGCAGGGTTTTGCCCGAACGAGAAGAAACGTATTGGGAACGAAGGCAGAAGCGCAGGAAGCTATCTCCGAAGACGGATATTGGGGAGTAAAGCAGACTTCTCAGAGAATCTTTGACTTTGCTC
>CAMSEJ010000205.1 GCA_947057405.1 uncultured Roseburia sp. | reverse complement strand
TCTCAGCAGGCAAGGAGAATGTTAGACCGCATGGTGGGCTACAAAATAAGCCCTCTGCTCTGGGCGAAGGTAAAGCGGGGATTAAGTGCCGGACGGGTGCAGTCGGTCGCACTGCGCATTATCTGCGACAGAGAAGCGGAGATTAACGCATTTATTCCTGAAGAGTACTGGACATTAGACGCCAGGCTTGCGATTCGGGGTGAAAAGCGTCCGCTGACGGCCAAATTTTACGGGAATGAAAAAGGCAAGCTTGCGATTTCTTCCAAACAGGAACTCGATCGGATTAAAAAAGAAATCGAACAGGCAGAATATAAAGTACTGGAAGTAAAACGGGGACAGCGCATCAAAAAAGCTCCCGCGCCGTTTACCACAAGCACCATGCAGCAGGAGGCGTCAAAGGCGCTTAACTTTTCCATTCAGAAGACGATGCGCCTTGCTCAGCAGCTGTACGAAGGCGTGGACATCAAAGGACAGGGCACGGTCGCTCTGATTACGTATTTGCGTACCGATTCCGTGCGTGTTTCACAGGAAGCGGGCGAGGCGGCAAAGGAATATATTACCACGGCATACGGGGAGCGGTATGCGGCGGACAATCTTGCCGAAAAGCAGAGTGCCGCCAAGATACAGGACGCCCATGAAGCAATCCGGCCGACCGATATTACCAGGACGCCCGTGTTCGTCAAGGAATCGCTGCCGCGTGATTTGTTCCGGCTTTATCAGCTTATCTGGAAGCGCTTTACCGCCAGCCGCATGAGCGAAGCCGTATACGAAACGACCTCCGTCAAAATCGGGGCAGGCAGCTACCGGTTCCATGTATCCGCCTCCAAAGTCTCATTTGACGGCTTTTTATCCGTTTATGCTGCGGAAGAAGAGGAGAAGGCAGGAAGCAATGTCCTGCTGAAAGCGATTGACGAGCAGACAGAGCTTTCCCTGCAGGAGCTGGAGGAAAAACAGCATTTTACCCAGCCGCCGGCGCATTATACCGAAGCGTCGTTAGTAAGAGCGCTCGAGGAGCTTGGGATTGGCCGCCCGAGTACATACTCCCCGACGATCACAACCATCTTAGGCAGGAGGTATGTGGTAAAAGAGAATAAGAACCTGTATGTGACGGAGCTGGGCGAAGTAGTGAACTCGATTATGAAAGAGTCGTTCCCTTCGATTGTGGATGAACATTTTACGGCAAATATGGAATCGCTTCTGGATAAAGTGGAAGAAGGGGCGGTAAGCTGGAAGACGGTTGTGAGCAATTTTTACCCGGATTTAAACGAAGCGGTGGAGCATGCCGAACACGAGCTTGAAAAGATTACGATTGAGGACGAGGTTTCGGATGTGATCTGCGAGGAGTGCGGGCGCAACATGGTCGTAAAATACGGTCCGCACGGAAAATTTCTGGCCTGCCCGGGATTTCCGGACTGCAGGAATACAAAGCCCTACCTGGAAAAGACGGGGATATTATGTCCGCTGTGCGGCAAAGAAGTGGTGATTAAGAAGACGAAAAAAGGCAGGAAATATTACGGGTGTGAGGATAATCCGGAATGCGGGTTCATGTCCTGGCAGAAGCCGTCAGAAAAGCCCTGTCCGCGCTGCGGGGGATACATGGTGGAGAAGGGCAGCAAGCTGGCGTGTGTCCGGGAGCAGTGCGGATACAGTGAGGAGATTGTACAGGAAAAGAAGTAGGGGAGGATTCTTCCGAAATTTGTGAAAATAATATGAATTTTCTTGAGTATTCACAATTAGTATGCTAAAATACGACATAGCTATTTCCAAAATCAGAATATTGATAAGGAGGGTATCTTATGAGTGTGCAGTTGTTGGATAAAACAAGAAAAATCAACAAACTCTTGCATAATAATAATTCTTCCAAAGTAGTATTTAACGACATATGTGAAGTACTCACGGAGATTTTAAAATCCAACATCCTGGTTATCAGCAAAAAAGGAAAGGTCTTGGGGAGCAGCGTTTGCAAGGGAATTGACGAAATCGGGGAGCTGATTGTGGATGAAGTCGGCGGCTTCATAGATCCGCTCTTAAACGAACGGCTTTTGGGGATTCTTTCCACCAAAGAGAATGTCAATCTGGAAACATTGGGATTTGCCGCCGATTTAAAGAGATACTGCGCGATCATTACGCCGATTGATATTGCCGGGGAACGGTTGGGGTCCCTGTTTGTATACCGGTGTGATGCCCAGTACAATATTGACGATATTATACTGAGTGAATATGGTACGACGGTCGTAGGGCTTGAAATGATGCGTTCGGTAAACGAAGAGAATGCAGAAGAAAACCGCAAAATCCAGATTGTAAAATCCGCCATCAATACGCTTTCTTTTTCGGAATTGGAAGCGATTACCCATATTTTTGAAGAACTGGACGGGAATGAAGGCATACTGGTGGCAAGTAAGATTGCGGACCGTGTAGGAATCACGCGTTCCGTTATTGTGAATGCGTTGCGGAAGTTCGAGAGTGCAGGGGTGATAGAATCGCGATCTTCCGGTATGAAGGGGACGTATATCAAGGTGCTGAACGATGTTGTTTTTGAGGAGCTTCAGAAGGTCAAAAAACAGAATGAACGTTAGACGTGTTGAACAAGACAGGCGTTGTAGATAAATGCGGAAAAAGGGATTGCAGGATTGGCTGCAGTCCTTTTTTTGGCGTTTTTTGCGGACGGCGTCTGTTTTGCGGAAGATAAAAATTTTTATTTTACAGGAAATTACATAAATCGACAGAATGACTGATTTTCAGAATACAAAAAGACAAATCATCAGAACGCGGACGCTTACAAATTATGGCTGTATTACCATTTTTTTTGGGAAATAAGCGTAAATATCTCAAAAAAATACAATATCGCGTAAAAAGTGATAAAAAAATACTTGTCTTTTTTTTAATAATCTCTATAATATAAAAATAGAATAATATAAAATCAGGATAGAAGGTCGGTGAGAAGAAAGTATGTTTTCAACAAATGTTTTTAGTTATATCAACGTACTGAACAAAGCGGCAGATGCAAGCTGGCTTCGGGAGCAGACGATTGTGAATAACCTTGCAAATGTGAACACGCCCGAGTACAAACGGAAGGACGTGGATTTTCAGAGCGTATTAAAGCGTGAGCTCGGAAGTATGAAATATCTGACGCTTGACAGTAAGGTGGAGAATGTGGATTTGGATCGCCTGAATGTTTCCACGTACTATGACCATGCCAATTATTCCTACCGCATGGATAAGAACAATGTGGACGTGGATACGGAGAACGTGGAGCTGGCGTCGGAGAAGATCCGCTATGACGCTTTGACAGACTGTATGACGCAGGAATTTTCCAGGCTGCGTACGGCAATGTCCAAATAAAATGACCCGATAAATGATGCATAGCGGATGAAATTGCCGCATAAATTGTTGCAATGAAACCAGAGGCATCGCAGATACACGACAGAACAGGAGGAGATAGTATGGCTTTATTCCAGGCATTTGATATCAGTGCGTCCGGAATGACGGCAGAACGGTTCCGCACGGATATTATTGCGGAGAATGTAGCGAATGTAAATACGACCAGGACAGAGAACGGTACGCCTTACCGGCGTAAGATCGTAACGTTTGCGGAGAAGGATTCCACTTCTTTTGCGGATCTTTTGTCCAGGACGGCGCGTAAGTACGGCGGCAACGGCGTTAAGGTGACGAAGGTGCTTGAGGATGAATCGACGGATTATATCATGAAGTACGATCCGGCACATCCGGACGCGGACGAGAACGGATATGTTTCGTATCCGAATGTGAATATCGTAACCGAGATGACGAACCTGATTGACGCGAGCAGGGGCTACGAAGCCAACGTAACCGCCTTTAATGCGATCAAAGCGATGGCACAGTCCGGGCTTCAGGTAGGGAAGCAGTAAGTAAGGGGCGAAAGAAAAAGAGGTTAAGGAGGAATACATAATTATGGATATATCTTCGTTAAACAGTATGGCGCCTGATTACATTGCGCAGGCATACGGACTGAACCGGACGCCGGTTTCTTCCGACGGGAAAGACGGCAGTTTTGGGGCGATTTTGGATACGGCGCTTGGCATGCTCCGGGAGACAAATGATTACAGCAATGCGGCAGAGGCAGCGCAGATCCGGTTTGCGCTCGGGGAAGCCAACAGTACACATGAGCTGGCGGCGGCACAGCAGAAAGCAAACCTTGCCCTGCAGTATACCGTTGCGGTGCGTGATAAGGTAATGGAAGCATACAGAGAAATCATGAATATGTCTGTTTGATAGGTAGGGAAGTAGAATATGCCAGAGAATGTGCAAAATATACTAAATAAAATAAACGAATGGTGGAAGAAGTTTTCGGTCAAGCAAAAGACGCTTTTGGTGAGCATTACGGCTGTTATTGTACTGGCGCTTGTCATTCTGGCAGTCGTAATGAACCAGCCGAATATGGTTCAGCTTGTCACCTGCGAGAATGCCAAACAGGCATCCCAGGTAAAAGAGCTATTGGCCGGGGAGAATATCAAGTCACAGATTTCGGCGGATGGGCTGACGTTTACCGTCAACGCCAGAGATAAGGCCAATGCTTCCATTTTGCTTGGTTCCAATAATATCCCGGCGGACGGTTACGGGATTGAGAATGTATTTGACGGGAGCTTTAGTACGACCGAATCTGACAAATCCAAGAAATACCAGGTTTACCTGGAGACCAAATTTGAAGAAGATCTTGCTACGATTTCCAATATCGAAACCGCATCCGTCCGCCTTTCCATTCCGGAAGAGGACGGTACGATTATTTCCATGGGACAGGAGACCCATGCGAGCGTGATTTTAACTCTGAATGCGGAAATGAGTGAAGAGCAGGCGGCGGGGATTGCAGATCGGAAGAGCGTCGTGTAGGGACAGAGTGTGGTACCT
>CAMSEJ010000204.1 GCA_947057405.1 uncultured Roseburia sp. | reverse complement strand
ACACAAGGTACCACACTCTTTCCCTACACGACGCTCTTCCGATCTCCTATATTTGTCAAGAAAAAGTGATTTATTTTCGCAATTAAAACAATCCCTGCACAATGTCAAGCATCTTGCTTCCCAGCACCCTGGCCTTTTCCACAGAATTCTCCAAAGAGTCTCCCTTTACGCCGATATAAAACTTGACTTTGGGCTCTGTGCCGGACGGACGGATGCATACCCAGGCATCATCCTGCAGCTCGTAGTACAGCACGTTTGACCTGGGAAGCCCGGTCGGTTTTACCTCATTTGTCTTTAAGTCGGTAACGGTATCCGCCTGATAATCACGTACCTTAAGTACCTCATAGGAGCCGATTGCAGCCAGCGGCTTCTCACGCAGCGTACCCAGTATCTTCTTAATCTTTTCCAGACCCTCGATGCCCTTTAAGGTAATGGACTCTACGTGATCCTGATAGAAGCCGTAGCGCGCATACATATCGAGCATTGCGTCCCAGAGCGTCTTGCCCTTCGTCTTGTAAAATGCCGCGGCTTCACACAAAAACATTGTCGCGGCAACGGCGTCCTTGTCCCTCGCATAGGTCCCCGGCAGGCAGCCGTAGCTTTCTTCCATACCGAACAGGTATGTGCCTTTGCCTGTTTTCTCAAATTCAAGCATCTTATTGCCGATAAACTTAAACCCGGTCAAAACCTCAACCAGCTCTACGCCGTAGTGCTTTGCTATGGCATCCGCCATATTGGTGGTTACGATGGAACGGATAAACGCGCCGTCATCCGGAAGGCTTCCTTTGGATGCTTTTGTTTCGCCGATGATATAATCCCCGATCAGGCAGCCGGACATGTTGCCGGTCAGCATATGATATTCGCCGGTCACGCTGTCTTTAACATACACGCCCAGACGGTCCGCATCCGGATCGGTGGCAAGTACAAGATCCGCCCCTTCTTTTTCGGCAAGGGCAAGGGCAAGCTCATAGGCTGCCGCCGCCTCGGGATTCGGATACCCTACGGTCGGGAAATCACCGTCCGGCAGCTCCTGTTCTTTGACTACGAATACCTTGGTAAAGCCCAGCTCCTTTAAAATGGTACGCACCGGAAGATTGCCTGTCCCATGCAGCGGCGTATAGACAATCTTAAGTTCATCCTTTACCGCATCAATGGCATCCTGATGGATTACAAGCTTTTTGATTTCATCCATGTAAGCCCGGTCGATATCCTCCCCGATTGTAACGTACAGGCCCTTCTCCTGCGCATTCGGCTTGTCCATGGTAAGCATGGAAGTATACTCCGTTACGGCTTTCACCTCTGCCATAATCCCGGTATCATGCGGCGGCGTAATCTGTGCGCCGTCTTCCCAGTAAACCTTGTACCCGTTGTATTCCGCCGGGTTGTGGCTTGCCGTGATGTTAATTCCGGCAACGCAGTTTAACCTGCGTACCGCAAAGGACAGCTCCGGCGTGGGGCGTAAGGACTCAAATACGTATGCCCGAATACCGTTTGCCGCAAGGCAAAGCGCGGCTTCGTCTGCAAATTCCGGAGACATATGGCGGGAGTCATAGGCAATTGCCACACCGCGGGCCTGTTCCCCTACTTTTTTGATGTAATTGGCAAGTCCCTGCGTGGCCTTGCGTACCGTATAGATATTCATACGGTTTGTTCCCGCGCCGATTACGCCGCGCAGCCCCGCCGTACCGAATTCCAGCTCAGTGTAAAACCGATCCTCCACTTCCTTTTCGTCGTTTTCGATCGCCTTTAACTCTGCCCGGGTCGCCTCGTCAAAATACGGATTTGAAACCCACTCCTGATAGATATCTTTGTAACTCATTTTTTTCCTCCTCTTGTTTTTATATTTATGGTGGCTGTGTTTCGCCACGATTTGCCCTCCGTTACTGATCCCTTAAATCGTCGTAGCTGCTGCTCCCCGTATTCGCACCTCCGGAAGCCGTGCCGCCGTTGTTTTGATTGCTGTTGTTATTGTTGTTAATGGATGTCAGCAGGTTATACAACGTGGTCAGATAATCCGTCTGGGACTGATTGTTATTACTGCCATTGCTGTTTTGATTGTTATTATTATTGTTATTATTGTTGTTCGAATTGCTGCTGCCGTTATTATTGTTGTTTGCCGCATTGTTGTTCTGGCTAGCATTCGAATTGTTCTGGTTCTTGCCCGCGCCGTCTGCAGCGTTTTCCTTTTTGGAACTGCCTTTTGCCGTTTCGGTAAGGGCGATTTCAATTTCGGATTCGGCAGAATTGACGACAAGCCGTTCTTCAATCGTATCAAAGCCTTCTGCTTCCACTGCTATGGTATGGATTCCGTAACGCACCTCCACCGGCCTGGAATAATCCGCCTTTTTGCCGTCAATCCAGAGCACGGCCCCTTCTACGCCAACCTTAAAGGTAATCCGGCACATTTTAGGACCTTCCCCCTTCAGCTCGTCTAAGTTTAAGCTGACGGTCTGATCCCGCTTGATCTCAACCTCCCTGCTGCCGCCGTAGCCGTCGTTTGCCACAGTGACCAAATATTTGCCCTCCGGTACTTCTATCTGCATGTTCTTTGTCACTTCTTTGAAAATCTTATCGCCGATACAGATAAAGCTGCCTTCAAAAAGCTTTGTATTGGCAAGCGCCAGATAACCGTGCCCTTTTGCGACTGACAAAGAGATCAGTTCTTTGTCCCTGCCTACGGCACGCAGTACGTCGTCCTCCCCTAAGCCGTCAAACCCGATCGTCCCGTCTCCGGAAAAAATTTCAAGCCCGGGATCGCAGGCATATTTGGTCCTGCCTATGGTCAGCGCATGGCTGTCTGCATCATACGAATAGCTGACAATATCCTCATGTACCCATGTCTGATCCGACACCTGCATACGGAGCAGGTGCTGTGTGTGCCCCGATACGGCAATCTGCACCACATCTCCCGCCATAAACGAATCCATGGACTTGCTGTCGCCGTATTTGTCCAAAAACAGGGTCCCCGTGTCGTATGCGTACTGGCGCTGCCTGCCGCTTCCCGCTTTTTGGAAAACCGCCAGCTTCTGCTCCAGGTCAAGCGAAACCAGAACATACAAATCTTCCTCGGAAACCTCCGGGGCAAAAATCTCGGTTCCCATAACGCGTTCCGCCTCATCCTGCGCCATAGCATCCTCCTGCTTTACGCCGGTCCCCCTGCGGCTCTGGACAATGCCGCTGTCCCGCTTTCCGCAGGCGCACAGGGCAAACGCCAGCAGTACCGCCAAAGCCGGTAAAAAATGCTGCTTTTGTATTTTCATGCTGTTTTTCTCCTATCTTCCGAAAGCTCCTTACATTATAACACACTCTTCCTGACTTGTGAAACAAAATAACATTTTTAAGAATTGTTTTCTCTGCGGCTCCTGCGCTATAATTTTTTCCAGCTTCTCAATGTCCCTGCCGGAAATCCAGGATTTGCGGGAGCTGCTGTAGTGGTTGGCAATTTTCCAGTACTTTTTGGGATACGCAAGACGCAGGTAAAGCTGTTCAAATTCCTCGGGCAGAAGCTTTCTGACCTTATCGTATTCGGTTATCATATCAATGCCAAGCCCGGTGTTCCAATTGTATTTTTCCAGAATCTTACGGATAAAATTCGCCAGATCCTGCACCATAATATCATACGTCATCTGTTCAAAATTCAGGATTACCCATTCCCCCTGGGAACACAAAACGTTGTGCTGGTTATAATCCCCGTGACAAAGCCCCCGCATCCGCCCCGCCGCTTCTTCATTCAGGTTTGCCGCCTGCTTTTTTAACTGTCCGGTCACAGAACACGCCTGTGTCCGGTAGTTTTCATATACCTTCATAAACAGCATTTCAAACCGGTTCTTCTTGTTTTTGTTGCGGATATAATTTTTCACTTTATTCAGCTCGCGGTTGTGGCGTTCGTACTCGGTCAGAAGTCCGTCCTGCCTGGCAAGCAGAAAATCGGGGATTTCTCCGGGATACGTTTTCGCCAGGGCATGAAACTGCGCCAGCTTTTTGACTGCCACCATAATATCCTCCCGGCTGCGCACGTCGCATTCCCTGCCTAAGTACCAGTTTTTCAGCAAATAGCATGTATCACTCATTTCGTCTTTAACAAAAGCCTCCCCGTCCTTCGCCCGGACGACGGATTCCGCCGCAAACCCGCCTTTTCCCAAAAACTCCAGAATGTCATATAAAAAAACAGCCCGCTCCTTCGAGCCGCGGAACTCCTTTAACAGCATTGTGCCCTGATCCGTCTCGCATCCTAATGCCCCGCGTCCCTTTACGGTGCTTCTGATTTCCACTTCATACTGTTCCAGAATCTCTTCTTCCCGATTATACACAAAAACCCCTCCATACGAATCTGTTCACGCAAATATTCCGTGTCTCTTTAACATATGAAGAGGTTCTTAAAAGTATGCACTTAAATTTCAGACGCCCTGTGTAACAGGTACTCTTTTTCGTTTTTTTCCGGGTCCAAAAGCACCAGGTCCAAAAGCCCGTTTAAAACCCTTCCCAGCCCGGGTCCCGGCGCAATCCCCGCCGCAATCAGATCCCTGCCGTTTACAGCAAGATCCTGTAACGTTAAGCAGTCCCCGCGGCCTCGAATCGTTTCATAAAGCCGTTCGTAATTTCTAAGGTATTCCAGCTTCTCCTCCCGCTTATAGCCGCTCTGTGCCAGAATGTCCGCCCGCTTTACCGCAAACACCGCAGGATACGCTTCCTGACCCAGCCGCACGACCGCGCGCCTTACGTTCCGTTCCGAAAGCGGCGGATTGTCGTCATGCCATTGCACCAGGCGGCATACCTTATGAATCGTATCATTTTCATATTTCAAACGCCGCAGAATCCCTTCCGCCATCCGGCTCCCCTCCTGCGGGTGCCCGTAAAAATGATCTCTGCCGTCCTCCCCCGTTTTCCGGCAGGACGGCT
>CAMSEJ010000203.1 GCA_947057405.1 uncultured Roseburia sp. | reverse complement strand
GCCGTTTTCCTTTTTGTAATCCTCGGTCCGTATCCGAAACGTTTCGTCAAGTGGCTGTTTTTCATAGGGAATCCGGAACAAATCTGCCCACACATCATAAAACGAATACGTAATATCCGGAAATAAAATCGGTTTATCCGAATGGAAACAGGTCAGAAACGCCATTGCCAGCACGTCGTCCGAGCCGACGCCGACAAATACCTGATCCTGCCCCACGCCGTACAGCTTTGCAATCTCTTCCGTCAGCAGGGACGCCGACGGATCCGGATACAGCCGAAACGACGCCGGATCCAGATTCTGCAGGGCTTCCGCGATGCCCGGCGCGGGAGGATACGGGTTCTCATTTGTATTTAATTTAATCACGGAGGTATCCTTCGGCTGCTCTCCCGGCACGTATGGGACTACCTTCCGTATGTTATTTTCCCATTTGCTCATGCGCCCGTATGCTCCCCTCCGTCCTGTTTTACGAGGCCGTATTCTTCCGCCAGCTTCGCGAACGCTTCCAGGGAACGGTTGATTTTCTCATTGGGAATACAATAAGCCAGACGGACGTAGCCGCCGCAGCCAAATGCGCTGCCCTTCACCAGCACCAGGTTGTATTTCTTTGCCGCAGCCACAAACTCCGCTTCGTCGGCAGCCGGGGATTTTAACCACAGGTAAAACGCGCCCTGCGGCTTAATGCAGGTAAACCCGAGTTTCGTTAAGCCTTCGTATAAATCCTTACGGTTTTTGTCATAAAATTCCAGGTTGGTGGTTTCATTGATACAGCCTGCAACCGCCTTCTGGATCAGAGACGGCGCATTGACAAATCCCAGCGTCCGGTTTGCCACCTCAAGCCCCGCCAGCAAATCCTCTGCGTCCGACGCCCCGTCCGGCACGGCAATATAGCCGATGCGCTCGCCGGGCAGCGACAGCGACTTGCTGAACGAATAGCCCACAATTGTATTATGGTAATATTTCGTCAGGAAATTTTCCTTCGCACCGTCGTAGACCAATTCACGATACGGCTCGTCCGAAATCAGGTAAATGTCCGTTCGGTACGATTCCTCCTTGCGGCGCAAAATCTCTGCAATCCCGTTCATCGTTTCTTCCGAATAAATAACCCCGGTCGGATTATTCGGCGTATTAATCAGAACCGCCTTCGTTTTTTCGGTAAACGCCGCTTCAAACGCAGCCAGATCCGGCTGGAACGTATTGTAATCCGGCGCGACCGCCACAACCGAAGCGTCAAAATTCGCGGCATAATTCCGGTATTCCCCGAAAAACGGCGCAAATACAATCACTTCGTCCCCCGGATCCAGTATGGTTTTAAATATGATATTAATCCCGCCTGCCGCTCCGACCGTCATAACAATGTTTTTCCAGGTAAAATCCGTTCCGAACCTGCGGTTTAAATTCCCGGCAATGGCGCTCCTTACGTCTTCATAGCCGGAATTGGACATATAACCGTGCAGCACCAGCGGATCCTCCTGTTCCAGCAAATCCGCCACAACCCGTTTTACCGAGTCCGGCGCAGGAGTCGCCGGGTTTCCCAGGCTGTAATCAAATACGTTTTCCGCCCCTACCTTTGCGGCCAGTTCTTTTCCTTCAATAAACATTGCACGGATGGCAGAGCTTCCCGCCAGCGCCGCCTGTATTTTTTTTGAAAGCATTTTATATTCCTCTCTTTTTCTAAAATATTTTTTCGTATCCTGTATCCCATTCGGTATTCCATAATGTATAATTTACAATATATGGCGGGAAATGTAAACTATAAAATTGAGATCCGGCGTCTTCCTCTTATCTCAATTTAAGCGCCGCTATCAGCGCCTTCGATATCGCGCTGCCCGCTACAAAGCAGGCAGCCGCCTCAACGATTCCGTTCACGCCGACAAACGCAGCCACGAACATAAGGGCATTCGCCGCTCCAAGGGATTGCGCAACCCCCTGGATATATTCCGTCTGATAAAACAGGGCTACCAGCGTTCCCATAAACAAAACCGTATTTAATATCGGCCCCGCCAGGTTTGCAAGCGCCACAGACGCACCGCGCAGCTTCTTTGCTTTCTTAAGCCCCTGGTAAATACAGCCCGTAAGCCAGCCCATCAAAAGCCTTGGCACAATGCAGACCACGCAGGTAAATACCGGGTTAATCCCCAAAAGCGCCGCTCCAAACCCGCTCATTCCAAAGCACTGTATAAAACTGGTAATCCCGAACACGGCGCCTAAAACCGCTCCCGCCGCAGACCCAAGCGTTACTGCCCCCACCGTCACCGGGACGACAATCAGGGTAATTTCAAGCCCCGGCATCCGGATATAACCAATCGGCGTAAACGCCAGCAAAATAATAATCGCCGTCAAAAGCGCCATTTCCACTAACTGTTTTGTTGAAAATTTTTTTGGTTCCATACGTATTTCCTCTTCTTTCCAGGCCGCCCGGCCAAAACGCTCTGCCTGCCGGGCTTTCTGCTGCAAATCTCCCAAAAACCTTTAAGCTCCCAGCTCGTCCTGCGCGCCGCCTGCTGCCCGCCTGCCGGCCAAAGCGCCTGTCCTGCTGCGGATTCCGGCGTAAATTGTCCCGGAAATATTGTGCCACACCGAAAAAATGGCCCCGGGCAGCGTTGCCAGCGGATTTGCCGCAAAATTTGCCGCCGCAAGCGAAATCGCAAGCCCGCTGTTTTGCATTCCGACCTCAATGCCGATCGCAGTTACTTTCTTTTCCTCCAGATTTAACGCCTTTGCCGCGCCGGTGCCAAGCACAAGACCTACTACATTGTGGATGGCTACGACAATCATCACAAGCGCCCCGCAGGTTAAGATCTTTTCGGCATTGCTCGCCACGATCCCGGAAATAATCATGACAATCGCCACAACGGATACCAGCGGCAGGACATCCCGTATCGCTTCAATCTGCCTCGGAAACAAACGGTAAATCAATACGCCCGCCAATACCGGCACCAATACCACTTTTACAACCGACAGCATCATTGCCGCCAAAGATACCGACACCCAGGAGCCGGCCAGCAGATACACTAAGACCGGCGTACACAAAGGCGCCGCTATCGTAGAAACAATCGTCATCCCGACCGACAGCGGCACATCCCCGCCAGCTACATATGTAATGACATTGCTTGCCGTCCCGCCCGGGCAGCAGCCCACCAAAATCACGCCAAGCGCCAGATCATCCGGCAGCCCGAACAGTTTTGCCAAAGCAAACGCAGTAAGCGGCATCACCGTATACTGCAACACGCATCCGGCAAACAGTTCCTTCGGGCGCGTAAAGACTACCCTGAAATCCTCGGCGCGGATTGTAAGTCCCATACCAAACATCGCCACGCCCAGAAAAATCGTTGTATAATTCGTCGCCCAGGAAAATCCCTTCGGAACGAAAAATGCGATCCCGGAAAAAATAATAATAAATACCGCAATATTTGACGACATAAAGCTACTGATTTGATTTATTTTCTTCATATATACCCTCCTGTCCTTCCTGTTTTGTTTTCCAGATTCCATATAAACGATCCAAAAGCCGTTCGGCGCACGCTTCTTTTGGCAGCATGCCCAAATCCTCTTCCCCTTCCTGCGTAATCAGCACCAGATGGTTCGTATCCACGCCAAATCCGGCTCCGGCTTCCCGGATGCTGTTTGCCGCGATCAAATCGGCATTCTTTCTTTTGCGTTTTTCCCTGGAATGAGCCAGTACGTGCTCGGTTTCCATAGAAAAACCGCAAAGGCACTGACGCGCGCCTTTTTTTGCGCCCAGTTCCGCTAAAATATCGCGGGTGCGTTCCAGTTCGATCACAAGCGTACCGTCTTGCTTTTTGGTTTTCTGCGCATTTACCTGCTTCGGACGGTAATCGGCCACTGCCGCGGCTTTGATAATGATATCCTGCGAAGGGAAGCGCTCCAAAACCGCCCGGTACATCTCTTCTGCCGTCGTAACAGAAACCATCTGCACGCCTTTGGGCGCGGCAAGGCTGACCGGGCCGGATACAAGCGTCACCTGCGCGCCGCGCGCGGCCGCCTGCCCGGCAATCGCATATCCCATTTTCCCGGAAGAGTGGTTCGTAATAAACCGGACCGGGTCAAAGCTTTCCCGGGTCGGGCCTGCCGTGACCAGAATCTTGCGGCCGGACAAGTCGCCTGCCTTAAACCCCTGCGCCTTTGCAAAGGTTTCATCTTCCGCTGGCATTTGCGCCGCGTTCACTGTCCCAACCGCCGTCACGGCCTCTTTCGCCAGCTTTTTTACTACCGCATTTACCAGCGCCTCTTCGCGCGGCAGCTTCCCGATATCCTCCACGCCGCACGCAAGACGCCCGACCTCCGGTTCCAGAAACTCATATCCGAAGGATTCTAACCGCCTGATATTTTCCCGGACAATCGGATTGTTGTACATACAGGCATTCATGGCAGGCGCAACCAAAACCGGGCAGGACGCCGCTACCACCGCAGAAGTCAGCAGATCGTCCGCAATGCCGTATGCCATTTTAGCCAGAATATCCGCCGACGCCGGGGCGATAAGCAGCAAATCCGATTTCTGTCCCAGCGTAATATGGGGAATCCCTGCCTCCGGCATCCGTTCAAATGTATCCGTTAAGCACGGCCGGTTTGTCAGCGTCTCAAATGTCACCGGCGTAATAAACTGCGCCGCGTTCCGGGTCAAAACCACCTGTACATCACAGTGCAGCTTCTTTAACATGCTTGCCACATTTGCCATTTTATAGGCGGAAATGCTCCCGGTTACGCCAAGCACGACTTTTTTTCCTGTCAGCATAACGCCCTCCTATTGTTCCGCAAGCGCGCCGTGTTTTTCATAACATGCCACGGAAGTAATCTCGTTTTTTTCATTTACAAACACCACCTTCGGCGGATTGTCTTTGATCTCCAGATCGGAAGAGCACACGTCTGAACTCCAGTCACATG
>CAMSEJ010000202.1 GCA_947057405.1 uncultured Roseburia sp. | reverse complement strand
ATAGTGTCGAATAAAGTGTTTATTATGCGTTGTATGAAATAGGTTAGCATGTTATGCTGACTTTTTTCCCGCAACGACAGCTATGGTTCCGCATGGGGTCCGGTCTGCCAGCACCACTTTGCAATCTTCTCAATCAATGAGGCATCAACCTTGCCATAAGGGATACGGATAGTCCCTTTGTCGGTTTTGTAATCCCGAAGTTCTTCCGCAAAATGTATTACGGCTTCCGGCCCCGGATACAGCCCAATGTGTTTGGTTGAAGCGGCAAAATGAAGTATATTATGCTTTTTCCAGTAAGTTGGCATACTCCATGAGATACGTTCTTCCGCTTCCGGCAATGCTTTGCGCAGGATCTGGCGGATATGCTGCAGATCTTCCTGTTTATCTGCATCCTGGCCCAGGATATATTCATCAATCGTTTTGGGCTTTTCACCACAGTAATGGCTCTGCCCTTTTTTCTTAAATTCCCTTCCGCATTTTGGACATTTCCACATGGATGGTTTCCCACTTTCTCTTTCCTGCAAAACAACCTCCACAATATCGCCAAAACTTTTGCCGATTTGCCTGCGAATCTGTTTGGTAACGCCAATGATGTAGCAGGGTGTGCCCATTTTTACTACCTGCCCCTTGTATGGGATGCCGTCAAAAGCAGCGTTTACCAGCAAGCGGCCTTTACCAAAAAGTTTTTTGATATCATAAGGGACTTCTACATAAGCAGCATCCATATCTTTATTTTGAAGTATCACTGCGCTAAATTTGAGTTCCATAATATTCCTCTTCATTAAGCGGCCATCAAAATGCCGTTATTTTCTCAATATTTGTTCCATTTTTTTCCCCATTGCCAGTTCATCCACTAGCTTATCAAGGTATCGGATTTCCTGCATCAGAGGATCTTCTATATTTTCAACACGCACGCCGCATATAGTCCCTCTGATGAGTTTGCGGCCAGGGTTAGGCGCGGGCGCCTGCCTGAAAAAATCGCCGTATGTCAGATCACTGTGCAGGAAACCATGTATGGCATCGCTGCTGTATCCGGTCAGCCAGCAGGCAATTTCATCCACTTCATCTTTTGTACGGCCTTTTCGCTCTGCTTTTGCTAACAGCAACGGATAAACCTCTGCAAAATACATTCCAAATATCTTTTCATGTTCCATAATACAATCCTCCTTGCAGATATGGGAAATGATTAACGCCACACCTTTACCGACCGTAAGTTATCTGTGAATATACATTCTTGGCATAGCGGGTTCATCGAGATAGGCTTCTTGCGGGATTGCATACATAAATTCCAAACCGGATCGTTCCGCTGCCATTCCACATATGGCAGATACGCATCTGTTTGAAATTTGTTTCTGTCAAAATTTATATGACTTCCTCCAAAAGCTGTGGTTTGAATGGTGATTTTATTATACCATAGTTCGGAAGGAAAATCTAGCGTATTCAAAATTATAGTTTTTTCATTCGATTCAAAACCCTTTTCCAATCTACATGTATTTCATCCGTTTCAGTCTGCGATTCGTGAAAGGGCAACAGTTCTGAAAACTCCAATTACTGCAACTCAAAGCTGTGTATTTATGGCAAATATTCCTTGCAATCAAAACAGAAATATGGTACTGTTAGTTAGTAAAAGATATTTGGAAAAGCTGTAATTTTTGAATTATTTTTTTAAAGATGATTGTTAAAAAATTAACAGCTTTTTGTATCGTAAAAATATGGATAAGGAGACGAGAAAATGGCAAAAAAAGTAGTTTTAGCAGGTGCATGCCGTACAGCAATCGGCAAAATGGGCGGCGCATTGAGCAACACCCCGGCGGCTGATTTAGGCGCAATCGTGATCAAAGAAGCATTGAACAGGGCAGGCGTAAAGCCGGAGCAGGTAGATGAAGTGATGATGGGCTGCGTTATCCAGGCGGCTCAGGGCCAGAACGTAGCGCGCCAGGCTTCCATCAAGGCGGGCCTTCCGGTTGAAGTTCCGGCGTTTACTTTAAACGTAGTATGCGGTTCCGGTTTAAAATGCGTAAACGAAGCTGCTACCTTAATCATGTCCGGACAGGCTGACATCGTAGTAGCCGGCGGTATGGAGAATATGTCCATGGCTCCGTATGCAATGACCAAAGCCCGTTTCGGATACCGTATGAACAATGCGACAATCATAGATACCATGGTAAACGACGCTTTGACCGATGCATTCAACCATTATCATATGATGATTACGGCAGAGAACGTATGCGATAAATATGGCATCACCCGCGAAGAGTTAGACGCATTCTCCGCAAACAGCCAGCAGAAATGCGAAAAAGCAGTTTCCGAAGGAAGGTTTGACGACGAAATCGTTCCGGTACCGGTTAAGGTTAAGAGAGAAACCGTGATGTTCGCAAAAGACGAAGGACCGCGCCCGGGCACGACAGCAGAAGGCCTTGCCAGCTTAAAATGCTGTTCCGGCAAAGACGGCGGGCTTGTTACGGCAGGCAACGCTTCCGGAATCAATGACGGCGCTGCGGCAATGGTTGTGATGAGCGAAGAAAAAGCAAAAGAACTCGGCGTTACCCCGATGGCTACCTGGGTTGCAGGCGCACTTGGCGGCGTAGACCCGACTATCATGGGAGTAGGCCCGGTTGCAGCGACAAACAAAGTATTCGAGCGTACAGGCTTAACGATTGACGACATCGATCTGGTTGAGGCTAACGAAGCGTTTGCGGCACAGTCTATCGCAGTTGCAAGGGATTTGAACTTCAACATGGACAAAGTAAACGTAAACGGCGGCGCAATCGCGCTTGGACACCCGGTTGGCGCGTCCGGATGCCGTATCTTAGTTACGCTTCTGCATGAAATGGCAAAGAGGGATGCGAAGAAGGGCCTTGCCACACTTTGCATCGGCGGCGGTATGGGCTGCGCAACCATCGTAGAAAGAGATTAATTTCACTCATAAAATTTAAGGAGGAACAGCAAAAATGAAAGTAGGAGTTATTGGTGCAGGAACCATGGGACAGGGCATTGCCAAAGCATTTGCCCAGGTTGACGGTTATGAAGTAGCGCTCTGCGATATCAAGCAGGAGTGGGCCGACGGCGGAAAGGCCAAGATCCAGAAAGGCTACGCAAGGCTTGTGGAAAAAGGCAAAATGGCGCAGGAAAAAGCAGACGGCATCCTTGCTAAAATCACACCGGGCTTAAAGGAAGACCTTTGCGCAGACTGTGATTTGATCGTAGAGGCAGCTTTTGAAAATATGGAAGTAAAGAAAACGACATTCTCTGAGCTTGACAAAATCTGCAAACCGGAGTGCATTTTCGCTTCCAATACATCCAGCCTTTCCATTACGGAAATCGGCAACGGCTTAACCCGCCCGATGGTAGGTATGCATTTCTTTAACCCGGCAGACCGTATGAAGTTAATTGAGGTGATTGCAGGCGTGAATACCCCGGCAGAAACCGTAGACGCCATCAAGAAGATTTCCGAAGAAATCGGCAAGACTCCGGTACAGGTAAACGAAGCGGCAGGCTTTGTCGTAAACCGTATCTTAATCCCGATGATCAACGAAGCCGCTTTCATCAAAATGGAAGGCGTTTCCGATGTTGCCGGTATCGACGCGGCGATGAAATTAGGTGCAAACCATCCGATGGGGCCGCTTGAACTGGGCGATTTTATCGGCCTTGATATCTGCCTTGCCATTATGGATGTCCTTTACAATGAAACCGGCGACAGCAAGTACCGCGCATGCCCGCTGATCCGCAAGATGGTACGCGGCGGCAACCTTGGCGCAAAGAGCGGAAAAGGCTTCTATATTTACAATGCAGACCGCACCAAAACGCCGGTAGACGCACAGTAATCCTTTTTGGGATTTGCGGCTGCCGCACGGGGCTTGTGCCGTGCGGCAGCGCCGGCAGAACACGATTGAGTAAAATAATTTGACATGGAGGAATGTGAATCATGGATTTCGGTTTAGATAAAAAACATGAAATGGCGAGATCTTTATTTAGGGAATTTGCCGAAAACGAAGTGAAACCTCTGGCTCAGGAAGTGGATGAGACAGAAGAATTTCCGGTGGAAACCGTCAAGAAAATGCAGAAGTTAGGTTTCCTTGGAATCCCGGTACCAAAGGAGTACGGCGGACAGGGCTGCGATCCCCTTACATATGTAATGTGCGTAGAGGAATTATCCAAAGTCTGCGGCACGACAGGCGTTATCGTATCCGCGCATACGTCGCTTTGCATCGATCCGATCCTGACCTATGGTACGGACGCACAGAAAGAAAAATACGTAAGGCCGCTTGCAAGCGGTGAAAAATTAGGCGCGTTCGCGCTGACTGAGCCGGGCGCAGGTACCGACGCGCAGGGCGCCCAGACGAAGGCTGTATTAGACGGCGACGAGTGGGTGTTAAACGGATCCAAATGCTTTATCACGAACGGTAAAGTAGCGGACGTATATATTGTAATTGCGATTACAAGCGTTGTAACAGACAAAAGGGGCAGGAAGAAAAAGAACTTCTCTGCATTTATCGTAGAAAAAGGAACTCCGGGATTCTCCTTCGGTACCAAAGAAAAGAAGATGGGTATCCGCGGTTCCTCTACCTATGAATTGATTTTTGAAGACTGCAGGATTCCGAAAGAGAACCTGTTAGGGCTGGAAGGCAAAGGGTTCCCGATTGCCATGCATACGCTTTACGGCGGACGTATCGGTATCGCCGCCCAGGCGCTTGGTATTGCAGAAGGCGCATTAGACCGCGCGGTTGCTTATACCAAGGAACGGAAACAGTTTGGCTGTTCTATCGCACAGCAGCAGAACACCCAGTTCAAACTGGCGGATATGGCTGCAAAGATCGAAGCTGCACAGCTTTTGGTTTACAAAGCGGCGATGGCAAAAGCAACCCAGAAGGTATATTCCGTAGAAAGATCGGAAGAGCACACGTCTGAA
>CAMSEJ010000201.1 GCA_947057405.1 uncultured Roseburia sp. | reverse complement strand
TACACAAGGTACCACACTCTTTCCCTACACGACGCTCTTCCGATCTAAACGGTAAGTCTACAGATACATTAAAAGCGACGATTGAAAGTCTGCTGGCAAGCGGAGGAACCATCACGGCTACGGCATACTATACAGTAAACAGCAGTTCTGAAGTACCGATAACCGTTAAGCATACAGGTACGAAGGGCGGAACGGATATACCTGACAGTTTCAAGCCGGTAGACCGTTCATCCAATGGGGAAACAGGGAAAGTCTGCACAGTAGAGGCAGCTCCGGGACCGTTAAATACAACAGGAAAAACCTGGTATTTCTCCCATTGGGAATTCAGACCGGACGGTAAAGATCCGATCGTACTGGGAAATGATACAAAATGCAATGTCTATGTTTCGTCTGCAGCAATCGACATCTATGCTGTCTACACGGAAACAAAGCCTGCTAAGGCAGTTGAACCGTCTGTTGCCATGACAGGCATGTCCTGCTCAACGATAGACGGGAAGGATAAAGTATCCTTTACAGCCACCATGAACATACCGGAAGGATATACAATGGTGGAAAGCGGTATCCTTTATACCACAGACCAAGACTCCGGCACAACAACAGGAATGACGATTGATAACGTTGGAACTGTTGGATCGAAAGTGAAACAAAGCATTATGAACGGCACAAAGGCGAATACATTTACGGCAAAAGTCAGCTCAAAAGCAACGACAGTATATACTCGCGGCTACCTTCGTTACAAAAACAATGCAACCAACGAAGAAACCGTAACCTATTCACCAACTGTTGCAAGCGGAAGCTTTAGCAGTATATCTGGCAACTAAATACTCCATTGGTAATTGCGAACCTCATGAACTGAAAATGATGCTTTTGTATAGAAACAATTCCAAAGCATTGATTAATTAATTTACAGTCAGGAGAGCTGCAAAAGAAGGACCGAAAAAATATAGGCTTTATGCCGCTTTCAGAGTTGTGCAGTTACCTAATATATTCCATATGGAAAGGAGATGAACAGCGTTGAAAAAATCAAATGTTATGCAAAAGTATGAAGCTCCCTGTCTGGAAGTGGATTATTTTGACACACAGGATGTTATTTTAACAAGCGGCGAAGATCCGGATGTCGGGATAGACCCGGATGAACCGGATTTATAAAACCGAACCGGCTGTCTGGCATGATTTGGAACGGAATCAGGCATACCAGAGGTTTTATCCGCTAAATAAAACGCCCTATGCAGCAGAAAGATGCTGCACAGGGCGTTTTTTCATTTAAGAGCAATTAAATTTCTACTTCTGTATCCGGGTTGTCTTCACCGCTTGTCAGGATAATATCCTCTGCATCAAAACAGGTTATTTTCATATCGGGAGTTTCATATTTTATCATGAAAAAACACCTCCTTCCCAAATTTCCGGTATTATTTCGACATACTCGCTATAACGGTATCATAATCCCCTTTGGCAACCTTCGTATAAACAACATATATTTCATTGCCGTCCGTATAACGCAGGTAGCCCCTTGCATATACCACCTTAGTATTCTCTTTTCTGGTATTGAGCGTCAGGGTATTGGTTTTGTTCCCGTTCAGCACTTTCTTTGCAACCGATGTAGCGAGATTCATTTTTTGTTCTAAAACAGCATCGTCCGTAATGCTATTCCAGGTTTGATCAGCGCTATATAAAATACCGCTGTCTACTACCGTAAATCCCTCTGGTACATTACCCATGGTAACGGTAAAGGTGATCTTATGGTCTTCACCAACTTTAGCCGCACTGACGTCTGTCATGGCAATTGTTGGTTTTGGTATTTCTTTATCGTCCTGGTTTTCAACATAGATAGCGTATACCGACTTATCTGCTGTGGCATATACCTCATATAAGGCACTGGTGGATAGTATGGTATAACCCTCTGTACTTTCTGATGCCTGTGAAGCCCAATGAGAGAAATACCAGGTTTTTCCGTTTTCATCCTTCATGGTCAGTTTTGCTGTTACCGATTCGTTTGAACCGATCGTTACAGTGCTCTCTGAAAGTTTAGCCGTTTTTCCTCCGCATACGGTATATGCAGTTATAGTTGCCGTGTCGTTAGCCGCTTCATAGACTGTCCGGACTTCAAGTACGGTTTCATTCTTTACGGCTTCCGGTAGGGCGCTTTCGATAGCGCTTATTAAATCCGCTTTTTGAGCCTCCGTATATGCGCGTTCATTGAATATCCAATGCTTGAACACCTGTCCGATGTGCTTCTGGGGGCTTGGAATTGCCACGTCCGGATTTTGAACGGTAATCCATCCTGTACTCGTAACATTCCCTGATTTTCCATAGAAAACGATTTTTACAATATTATCAGACTGCGTTTTACACCATTTACATACTTTTTTGCCGTCTTTGTCCGTTACAAATACATGGTTTTCTTTTGCCAGCGTTACCGCTACGTCTTCTTCGTATGTTGTCGCAGCAAACCGATCGATATCGGCAATGTCTTTGCTGCGAATGTCCACGCTGACCGGATAATATCCGGTTCCCGGCGCTTCACAGGTAGCTTCTGTTTCCGTAAACATGGCATCGTCCATAATCACGGCATCAAAAATCCTGGTATCGCTGTATCCCAAAACATTTTCATGCGGGCAGCTTTCATTCTGGCAGGTAAATACTGCAACCACAGAGGAGCCGTCCTCGATCCAGCGGAATACAGGGTTGCCGTACCGGTGGCCCTGCGGCTTTGTAGAAACATTTATTTCCGTAGATGCAGTGGAGTTTGTAAAGCATTTTCCACAGTGTTTGCAGCGATAATGCCGCGGATAATTCTTTTCTTTACAATTCGTCGATGTTTCTGCCGAATAGATTGTAAATGATTTGTGGCTTGTGTCTTCAAACGGCCGTACCTGTTCTGCGCCGCCTTTAATGGTTACATTTTTAATTGAGGAATCAATTGCGGTTTTGATTGTGAGGGTATATTTTACATCAGCCTGCGGCGGTGTCTTACAGTCAAAAGCACCGAGATTTGCCGTTGCTTCTAAATCTACTGTTTCAACGTTATGCGCCTCTACGCCAAATGCACATTGAAGTGTTCCTTCTACCGTGTAAGTTACATTCCCGTCGGCATCCCGGTCGGTTGCTTTTAAGGTATCCCAGTTGACTTCTACCTGGTGTGCGTCTGCCAGAGGCCCAACCGTTTGTACCTGCGTACCGATGGTTTCTCCGTCCTCTGCAATTAAATCCCATACGATTGTCCCGCCGTCTGTGCAGTCCGGTTCTTTGGAATCTTCTACGGATTTTACGACTGTAACGTCCTGGATTTCATATTTTTCGGGATCCGGGTTATTGGTCCATATATCATCCGGAATTTCGTTCAGGCATCCGTAGACTGCCTTGATTCCTGTAGTGCTTTCATTGATATCATCCCATTCCACGTTTAATTTCCATCCGGGCTCATGACCCAGCGCTTCTGTAATGATCCGTTTGGTTTCTTTGTATCCGAATGCTTCCGCATCGTAATAGGTAATTAAGCTCTCCGTACAGGTTGCATTGTGGTTTTCATCGCCGCCTTCGTACCTTTTTGTAATCACAGCCGATTTTTCTTCCGGTTCATATTCTTCGTTTGCAGCTTCTTCATTTTCACATACCTGTGCTACCGTTGCGGAAGTATATTCGACAATGGTGTCTTCGTTTGCATTCTCGTTGCCATTCATTATGAGATCTACTTCATCACCGTTTACGTCTATTCCTTTCCAGGAGCAGACATAACTATAACGATGTCCTGTCGCAGGTTTTGTCACGGTTTTGGAGCGTTCGTCCATGCCTTCTCCGAAATCATCCAATATGGTTCCGTTATCCAGGAAAATGGCTTTTGCATGGTAAACGGTTTTTCCTGATGTCTCGCATGTTTCCGGCGTATGATCAATATCAATTTTAATCTTTCCGCCGACAGATGCCGAATCGGAGGTAATGCTCAGCTTATTATCCGGTAAACTGCAGGATGCATTTCTGCACGCTACGGATGCCGTAACGGTATAATTCGCGACCTGATTCCCATCTACAGTTGTGTTTCCATTCGAGGTCCATTCTCCCCATACAATTTCTTTGTTCCATCTATGGCCTGTGGCTTCTGCATAGAACGGCTGATCTTTGACAAGATCTGCTTCCGTGCCGGCAAGGGTTTTGCTTACCGTAGCCGTATAGATTACCGTTCCGGAAGTAACGCAGTCTGCAGTAGACTGGTCATTTTCTTTACGTTTTACGGATGCTTCCAGCTTCTTCACCCATACACCGTTTTCTTTTTGTCCCGGGAGTCCGTCTGTCAGACCGTCACACGCATTGCCGCGTTCGCATGCAAATGTTGCATATACTTTTGCAGTTGTTACGTCAAGGTCTTTATGCTGTATAATGTTGTCCGGGTCATAAGGATCTGCTTCTCCGTATTGGGACCAGTCCCAGGTTGCTTCGCTCGGATAGAGATGCTTTAATTTTTCGGAAGGTTTCGTGATGTACAGTGGTTGGGAACCTTCTGCAGGTATTGCAATCGCATCGTTTGCCCCATCAGGGGTATAATCTACGGTGACCTTCCAGGAATCCATACCACCCTGCGTACAGGTTGCAGCTACATACCCGCTGTTTTCTTCTGCACTTGTTATCGGTGCAAAATGAAGATTTTCACCGGTAACATCTGCTGCTTCGATATCGTTTCTTTTACAGGATACCGCGGCTGTTATACCGGTCGGTACACCGGGAACATCTGTGGATAATGTGCCGTCCCATTTTGATAACGCGATGACATAGTCATGACCTTTTGGAGCCGTGTTTTCCTTTACCTGACCGGTTACTTCATACCGCCGCTTCATTCCGAAAGGCTCTGATTCATGTGTATCACAGGTGATTATTATCTGGTAAACGTTTACGCCGCCTTCTGTACAGGTTGCTTCCTTATAGTCAGGACCGGAAGATCGGAAGAGCGTCGTGTAGGGAAAGAGTGTGGTACCTTGTGTAGA